>NZ_CALPDH010000025.1:0-92957 GCF_943193215.1 Acetatifactor aquisgranensis
GGATACGGGCAGTTTCAAAAAGATGGGGATAAAAATATCTTAAGGATAAGCAAGTTTATCCTTAAATTAAGATAAACTGCCTATTCCGCCATGGATAACTATGTTCACAGCCATGGTCTTGTAAGCAGTCCAATAAGCACCGGAACGGACATAAATGCCTATTGTTTGCGGCGGAAAGATGTGCTATACTCAGGGCAATAAATTATTGTTGGAGGAAATGCAGATGGACAGGGCATATACAGGTTATAATATTGACGGTTGGTATATTCAGCTTCCGCAAGAATGGAAAATGACAGTAGATAAGGAAAGCGGACAAATAATTTTTGATGATGAAGAAACGGTTAATATCTATATTTCAACTTTTAATTTTGTAAGACCGGAAACAGGGGAAATAGCAAGTGCAGAAACGGTATCTTCAATCGTTTTGCAGGCTTTAAACTTACAGGGAGCTGAGGAATGCAAGCACTTTTCTAAATACTATCCAGAAGGCTTTCTTGCACATATATACAAAAGCATAACAACTGATGGTTATATAATGATTGCCTGTATAGTCTGTACAGAGGGACATTCTTTTTCGTTTTATGTTGTAGGAGACGAGGATATAAATTTTGAAAACTATATCCAGCATGTCAATTCTGTTGAACGAGATTTATAACACTTACTGAGCGTTTTCCTCTTGGCGGTCAGTTTGGCATACTCTGTTTTCCATGCCTTTGTCGGGACTCCAGCCCTGTGCGGGGGCTGTGGCGGCGTTCTGGGCGGCCTGCCCGTCCAGTATGCGGCGGGTACGGTCGGTCATTACAGTTTTTCAAGGAATGGTGACCAAGCGCATATCAGACGAGCGTTTCACGGAGCTTTCGGCAGACTACGAAGCCGAGCAAAAGGAACTGAAAGAGAAGGCCGCCGCTTTGCAGGGCGAGCTTTCAAGGACACTGGAAGCCATAATCGTAAAAATTATAGACTGGGAACCTGTCTTTAGATTCCCGGCCTGCAGTTTTGTCTATGCACTTCTATCAGCTTTCAGTTGTTTTACTTCGTCAAGAGGAAGTCCTGCATATTCCGCAATTTTTTCAAGTGTCAGCATTCCATCTGCCAACATTCTTTTAGCAGTATTTATTGCCCCTTCTTTTACACCCTCTTGTAAAGATTCTTTTCTCATATCCTCCATGACTTTGCACATGATTAAAATGCCCTCCTTACTTTCCTTGAAAAAACGAACTCTGTCTGCCAGTGTCCCATAATACATATCTGCCGCATTAGTACATGAAAAATCATGCATGAGTTTTCCGATTGGCGTATCTCCACGATAGGCACCGTTTACATACAGTATATGTGAACCGTCCTCAAATCTTTCACCGGTTCCTAAGAAGCACCTCTCAATCGGATAGAGCGGCAGCCCTTTTCCTATCACATCATTTTCTGTGATGAACACAATCCATGTTTCTGGAAGATTGTCAAAATCATCACCTTTCTTCAAAAGGGTTGCGTCCATCATGCTGGAATTATACCTTGCCCTTTTTCTCCCGGCTCCTTTATCGGCTCGTTGGATTTCCACATAATTCCGACATCTGAATTATCTGGAGATACAGAGGACGGACAGCCTGGACCGTTAATGGGAATTTACACCGATGATTTAGAGAACTGTATGCTTGTTTTTCCAAAGCAATAATTCCAGTTTAGCGGTCTAATACTTGTGAGTTGAAAGTTTGTACCATTATGAAACCAGAGAATCCCATTGATCATCTGGTTCTTCCTGCCACTCCTGAATTATTCGTGTTATGCGTAATTCCGGCTTTTGGCCTAAAACGATCTCCATATGCACGTCCCCGCTGCCGTTAAGGGCGTCCAGCATTTCAAGCGCAGGGACAGAGAGGAAATACCTGTCCAGCAGGAACAGGGAATCCCCAAAGGCTTCACCCCGTCACCAACGAGGACATGGAAGCCTTATCTGCTCCACTAACGCGTCATCATTCACACGCTATCAACCCCCTTCTTTGAAATATTCACGGATATAATCTAAACATAGTTACCCAGTACTTATAAACAAACTCTGTTTGCATCTGTTGATTATCTATCATCAAATATCCCGATTTCCCCGCCTGTGCTTTGCGTGACACAATGCCCTCGATATAGTCGGCAAGGTAAAGTTGCCTGACTAAAGCCCGACCCGTCCGGCAGTCAGCCGGATAGGGAACGGCAAAATTATCTCACATGAGCAAAGCGCCAGGGACAATAATAGTCCATGGCGTTTTCATAATTGCCGTTCCAGCATGTCCATATACTTTTGCCGTTCGTTCTCCGGGACTTTCAGCGCCGTCATAGCCTGCTCAATGGTCAGGTTCATTGTTTCCATAAGGTTTTTAATAGAGACCAAAATCCCTTTTGCAACGCCCCTTTCCTCAACACCCTTGCCCAGATTGCACATGACCGACACCTCCCTTTCCATCGTCTGCGTCATTTGTATGCCGTAATCGTCCTGCAAGATTTTCCGCTTCTCCGCCTCGCTGGTTTCATTGGAGAGAAGCACGTCCAGCATTCGCAGTACGCCGTCATAGTTTTCCCCATCCGACCCGCCAAGACATAGCATGATGATGGACAACAAATCATAATTCCTGACCGGTTCCGTGGCGTCGCCTACCAGGTGCTCCTCCAACAGCCGATATCGGGTTATGGTGTTCTCCCGAACCTTTGGCGGATTCATACAAATCCAGATGGAATAGACCTTTTTGATTTTCTCGTAGTGAGAGCCAGTGAACTCCCTCCCATGCTGGGAAGAAATCATACGACAACAATAGTATATGCCGCGCTTTATCAGCGGATAGCCGGGATAAAAATCGTTCTGCGCCTCTACGTTGACGATGAGGGCAATCCCTTCCTCGGAGCCTGGGACGATGCCACGGAAACGAATGTCATAGGTGACCGTCCCTTCGCGCACCGATTTGTCCTCGGTGTCCATGCCGCTGATGATGGTACCGCCCTCGTCCGGCAGCACCGGAACGGCAGACACCTGGGGTTGGCCTTCTATATACTTCTCGGCAATGTCATTGACATCGCAGTCCTTGTATTCTTCCAGACAGGATTTCATAATCCGCGCCAGAATTACCTTTTCAGACAGAACACGTTTGCAGGCGGCATCGTAGCCCCCACTGTCGTCCGTGACGTGCAGCCCTTGCGCGATTGTCGTTTCTCCGTCCACCGTCCTCACCTACTTTCGTTTCATTTTACCACAGCTTCGCCAAAGCGTCCACTACTTTTCCAAAGGGCAAAGGCAGGAAGCCGAATTTTTCATCAAGCCAAAAATTTCACCCAAACTTCACACCGACCTCACACCGACTTCAACCCGCTCCTTTATCCTTATCCCATCAAGAGGGAACACCCTTAAGACAACAGCAATCCGAACCCCTCCGAAAAGGTCCATGGACAGGAACGCAGCCGAAAGAACCGCAAGCGCGATTGCAGCCAGAATCCATCCAGAGCAGGCGCGGTTCCGGAAGGCAAGCCAAACGAAAGCGCCTGGAACCCCAGGGAGCGGACGGGCACTGCGGCAACAAAAAGAAGGAGATAACGCTTATGTTTTTAGGTCTGGAATGGTACTGGTGGCTCGTGATCCTGGCAGTCCTGGCGATCTCTGTGCCCTGCAAAGTGAAGTTCATGAAATGGTGGGCCAGGCAGGAAAAGAGCAAGAAGAAAGAACAGCGCGGGAAATGGGGGGATGAGGAATGATCGAAGTAAAAGACCTGACTTTTTCCTACGGGAAAGACAAGGATGCGCTGCACGGCCTGAACTTCACCGTAGGGGACGGAGAAATCTTCGGCTTCCTGGGGCCCAACGGTTCCGGGAAGTCCACCACCCAAAAGATACTCACGAGCATCCTGAAAGGCCATGGCGGCAGCGTGACCCTCTTCGGAAAGGACTTAAGGAGCGCCCATACACAGGAATTTTTCCGGAAAATCGGCGTCCTGTTCGAGTTCCCCTATCTGTATACCAATTTAAGCGCCCTTGACAATCTACGTTATTTCGCTTCTTTCTATCCCAAAGAGCAGCTGCGGGATCCGGAGGAGCTACTGGAGGAGCTGGAATTCAAGCGGGATTTCCTGCGGAAGCCTGTTTCCTCTTATTCCAAGGGCATGCGGCAGCGGGTCAGCATGGCCAGGGCCCTGATCAGCAACCCCAGGCTCCTGTTCCTGGACGAGCCCATCAGCGGCCTGGACCCCACTGGAGCCGTGCTCTTCCGCAAGATCATCGAAAAGGAGCGCAAGAAAGGGACGACCATATTCGTCACCACCCACAATATGCTGGACGCCGACCTGCTCTGCGACAGAGTGGCATTTCTCTCCAATGGGAATATCGCGGCCCTGGACACGCCCCGGAACCTGAAAGAGCGCAACAGCAACCGCAGCATCGCGGTGTCCTATCTGTACCAGGGTAAGCGACGGGAAGCGACGATCACGGCTCCGGAGCTGAAAGGCGGCATCCCCTTTGCCTATGACGAAATCATCAGCATCCACTCCCAGGAGCCCACTCTGGAGGATATCTTCATCCAGTATACAGGAAGGAGGCTGACGTGATGAATCGAGGATTCACCCAATTATTGAAAAAGGACTTCCGGCTCATGCTGTCAGGCAGGTTCTTCCTTCTGGTGCTTGGCTCCCTTGTCCTTTACTCCTGCTATATCCATTTCGTGTACGCGAAAGTGGACCAGGCAATCTATCCGGTCTATCTGTTGGATCCCCAGGGCCGCCGGACCGCAGCGTCCGACTACATAACTGTAGTGGACGGCAGAAAAGCCCTGGAGGCCGCCTGCGGGGACAGGTATTCCGTGGGCATCGACCTGTCCTCCGGGACGCCGGAATTCTACCTGCTCTCCTCCGGCGCCGGCACCGCCGACCATTACCGCACCATCTGGGCGCAGGCAGTGCTTGAGGGAAATACGGAGGGACAGGCAGAAGTAATCGGCTCTAACAGCAGGGAGATGAAGAACCGTCGGGAAATCACCGCGGAATTCCTGTTCTTCGAGCTGTCGGCGGTGGGCTTCCTGGGTCTCGCCTCCCTGCTGTTCAAGGAAAAGCAGATGGGAGTCATCCGGGTGCACGGCATCCTTCCGGTGAACAGGACGATGTTCATCCTGTCGAAGCTGTCCGTGTTCCTGGTATCGGATTTGGCCTTTGCGGCGCTGCTGACAGTGATCAATCTGGGCCTGGGGCCGGGCGCCGCGGTTCTGCCGGCCGTGCTGCTCCAGGCGGGCATCCTGTCCCTGATCATGGCGCTGATCGGCTTTTTCTGCGCGGTAAGGCTGCCGGACTTCAAGCAGTTTTCCCTGCTCTACCTGGTCCTTGCCGTTTTTATCACCACGCCTGTATTCCTGGCAGGCCAGACCGGCGTCTCAGGGGGCTGGATCGACTTCCATCCCATGTACCATCTGTTCACGGCCATGAAAGGCGCGTATTTTTTGGCTCCCAACACCAAATTGCCCTACTATGCCGCCTGTCCGGGGACGATTCTCCTGCTGTTCCTTCTCGCCCACCGGACGCTGACCCGGGAAATGGCCAGGGAGGGATAGGGCGGCAGCATCCGGAAGCTGTGACGTAACCAAAATATTGTCATGTACTGAAAAAAGACTGGTACGCGCCCATAGGCGCTAGGAGGAATATAGATGAAAAGCTTAAAATATCAGCTGAAAAGCATCCGGCGGGACAAATTGTGCCTTCTGACCTTTCTGCTGCCAATCGTGGTGGGTCTGGCCATCAACCTGCTTTCCGGCGTGGATTTCGATTCCCTGGGGGAGACCTCTTTCGGCGTCCTGGAAGGCCAGATTTCCCAGGGGGCGGCTGCCTGGCTCCAGGCGAGCGGAACCGTCACCCGGTACGGCACGGAACAAGCCCTCCGGGAAGCGGTCAACGAGCCGTCCACCCAGATGATAGGCGTGCTGGAAGCAGGGGAGGGCATCCGCACGTTCCTGTCCGGCGACGAACTGGAAGTGACCCGGGTGACAGCCGACACCCTGCCCCGGCTCTATGACAACCGGGCAAAAGAAGCCTGTTACCCCACCGCCATCCATCCGGCGTCCACTGAAAACGAGGGCCTGAAGTCCCTGCTGATCGTGATAACTTTGGTCACGGCCATGTTCATGGGATGCACCTTCAACGCCATGAACATCATCACCGAAAAAGAAGACGGAATTATCTTTATCAACCGGATACTCCCGATGACAGCCGGGACCTATATGGTGCAAAAAATGCTTCTGGGGTTCCTGGGCGGGACGCTGTCCACTGTCCTGACAGCGTTGGTCTGCATGCGGATCGCGCCGGCGCAGCTGCTTTCCCTGTTCCTGATTGTCCTTTTGTCCGCTTTTATCGCGGCGTTGACCCGCAGGAAGACGGCAGGCTCTATGCGGAATGGGGCTTCACCACCCGGGAACAGGCCGTGGAATGGTTCCTGCACTTCGGCAGAAAAGTGAAAGTCCTGGGGCCGCCGGAGATGGTGGAGCGGATGAAAGCCGAACTGGACGCCGCCCGGGATTTATACTGAACACAAATTTTTCCCGCAACATGACATACAGCTGTCATGTTTCAAATGTTATGATAAGTGCCAGTTCCAAGTGGATATGAGACAAGAAACGGAGGTAACGAACATGGTTGATTCAAGATGCGGACTGCACTGCACCGGGTGCGGATACAAGGGGACATGCAACTGCGGCGGCTGTATCGAGACAGAGGGACACCCTTTTCACGGGGAATGCCCCGTAGCCAAATGCTGCCAGGAGAAAGGCTTCCTGCACTGCGGACAATGCCCGGACATCCCCTGCGACATGCTGACCGACTATTCCTGCGACCCGGAACACGGCGATACGCCCCATGGAGCCCGGATTGAGCAATGCCAAGCCTGGCACAGCACGGACAATGCCTGACCCCATACAGAACCAAAGCATCAGGCTCAAGGACGCATTGCCCGAAACCCTGCCTTTCCTCTGCCGCTTACCGCCAGATGCCCAAACCTGACATCGGGGCCCAAGAGCAGCAAAAAACAGCGCCAACACCAGAAACAAACGAAAGGAAGAGCAAAAATAGACGAAAAAATCCTCTCTCTGCGCATGGAGCGCCAGTGTCTCCTTCGAAAAGCGGACGAAACCGAATACATAGCCCTGTACCGGGATACCCAGCCCGGGCAGAACGTATACTGGCACGGCTTCGGGGAACCTCCCGTCCTCTCCTTCCGCGCCGCTTTCGACGACATGGAGTTCAACCGGCAGCGCCAGCTGCAGCGGAAGCTTGTGAAAGGGCGGTTTGCGGGCGGCAACCTGGGATGGGTCATGGCCGAGGACATGGAGCTGTTCGCCTGCCTATACCGCAAGCCCCTGACCCGCCCCACCCCCCAGCAGTCGGAAGTCCTCACCCTCATCGAAAACGCCGGCCCTTTCAACATCCAGCAGCTCAAGGAAGAGACCGGATTGCTGGTGAAACAGATCACCCCCATCCTGCACCGGCTCCAGGAAGCCTTTCTGCTCTACGAAGACCAGTATGACGGAGAATGGGACAGGGGATGGTATCGATTCGCGGAGATGTTCCCTGACGTGGACACCCAGAGATACAGCAAAACGGAGGCTTTGAAAATCCTGCTCCAGCGGTTCGCCTACCGAACCGTATGGTTCGATGCCGCCATGGCAAAAGCCTTCTACCGGGTACCCGAAAAGGAAATCCGAAACGCCGCAGCCAGCCTGGTGTCAGAGGGCATCCTAATCCCCCGGGAATCCGGTTACCTACTGAAAAGCGACGAAGCCCTCCTGCGGGACTATGCGCCCAGGGACATCCGCTCCGTCTACGCCCTCCATCGGAACGATTTCCTCTACAAAATTCACGAGCCCGCCCTGAAGCAGATGGCCAGGAATCTGACCGACGGCCTGCCCTACGACTGCGAGCCCCTACAGTACCTGCTGATAGACGGCCGGTTCCACGGTGCCGCGGCAGGCCATTTCCGCTACGGCCCCTACGACCTGAACGACATCGTCTGCGACCTGCCCGACGCGGAAAACCGCCGGGAAGAAATCCTCCAGGCCGTCCTGGCCGAGAACCCGGGCGGACAGCCGAAACGGTTCCTGGGAAAAGACCTTTCGCCCCAAAACAACCTGTAGTCTGCCCCATACCCGCTTTTGCATAAAGGCTCCATCAGCTTTACCTGGAACGCCCCCGAACCACATCCTCCACCACGCCGCGAATCAGCTCCAGCAGCGCCGGTTCCGCCCGCTCCCCCGGTGCCAGCGCAGTCTGCGGCACATAGGAAATCCCCCGCACTTCCCTCCCGGTCAGCGTCCCATACCAGGTCAGGGCCAGGGCGTATCTGCCGTACAGGTAACTCATGTGGAAGCCGTCCCTGCAGAGGGACAGTCCCCCTGTCTCATACCGGAAAGGCTCTTCTTTCCGCAGCCTCTGGATGACATCGCCAGAGGGAATCAGCGGAACCCCCACCCGGGCCGCAGCCGTCTCATAGGCATGGCTCAGACGCCGGAACATTTCCCGCTGGTCGTTATTGTACCTTGGGAAATTGCCATGGGTGCTGTCTATCTCATAAGCCCAGGTCTTGTGCAGCAAAATCCTTGCTGCCGGGCACCGCTCTTTCAGATATCCCGCCATCTTGCTCAAAAAAGGCTCATAAGTATCCGGCCATCCGCTGTCATGGCTGGCCTGCTGGGTCACGATGAAGTCCCACTCTTCTTCCGCCAGCGCCTGTGAAATGGACACATAGCGCTCTTCCGACTCCCCGTTCAGCTCATACAGATACGCCGTCTCGTCCGCCTGAATGTTGCTCCAGTGCCGCTCCAGGCTGCAGCCGCCGATATACAGATTGACCACCTTCATCTCCGCCCCGTCCGATGCCCCGATTTTGTGCAGATAATGGGTGGCATCCTGTGAGAAACTGTTCCCGATTGCCAGAATCTTCATCAATTTTCTTTCCCTTTCTAATCCGGTTTCTATCTCAGTTCTATATCCGGTTCTCTTCCATAAAATCCAATCAGCATCTCCATTATAAACTATCTCCCCGGGAATTACAATCTCTATTTCAACATGGCCCCGTAGTTGACAAACCAGACCCCCCTTACGTATAATATAAGAAACACTATATCTTATACATAGGAGGGTAAGATAACATGAAAAGCATTCGCACCAAAATCACCTTATGCCTCATCGTGACAGTGGTGTCAGCTTTGGTGGCCGCGGGACTTTCCGGCATCATTCCCAATTACCACAGCACCATCGACACCGTGGACCACATGATGAGCGAGACCGCAGTCCTTGCCGCGGAGCGCGTGGAACAGGAAATGTCGGCATACAAGAACGTAGCCATGGACACAGGCTGCATTCCCCAGCTGTCCGATCCGGAAGCATCGGTGGAGGAGAAAAAATCCATCATCGACGAACGCTGCGCCATGCATAATTTCCAGCGCGGCAACATCATCGGCCCGGACGGCATCAGCATCTTCGACGGAAAGGACTATTCTGACCGAAATTACGTACAGCAGGCCCTGCAGGGCAATATCTATGTGTCGGAACCGCTGATCAGCAAGATCACCGGAGAACTGTCCATCATGGTGGCGGCTCCCCTGTACGCTGACGGAATCTACGGCTCCTCCATCGTAGGCGTGGTATACTTCGTGCCCCCTGAGACTTTCCTGAACGACATCGTGTCTTCCATCCAGATCGGAGAGAACAGCAGGGCCTATATGATCAACAAATCCGGCGACACCATCGCCGACATCACCCTGGACACCATCACCGTCCAGAATATCGAAGCCGAAGCGGTCAGCGACTCCTCCCTGAAAGACCTGGCGGCCATCCACGAATCCATGCGCCAGGGCGAAAACGGATTCGGCAGCTATGACGGCACCACAGGGAAAATGTTCATGGCCTACGCCCCCGTGAACGGCACGGACGGCTGGAGCATCGCCGTCACCGCGCCCCAGATGAATTACCTGGCCTCCACCTACAACGGCATGGTGCTCAATATCCTGGTGATGGCGGGCGGCGTGCTGATTTCCGTCGTGGTGGCCCTGCTGCTGGCAGGCAGCATCAGCAAGCCCATGAAAGCCTGCGCGAAGCGGATGCAGCTGCTGGTAGAGGGCGACCTGGCCACTCCCATGCCCCAGATCCGCAGCAAGGACGAGACCGGCATGCTGGCCAATTCCACCGCCGCCCTGGTGACGGGGCTGGCCACTGTCATCAATGACATCAGCTATCTGCTGACCCAGCTTGCGGGCCAGAACCTGGATGTCCGCACCGAACATGAGGAAGTCTATGTGGGAAGCTTCCGGGACATCCTGCTGGCCATGCGCCATATGAAACAGGAGCTGAGCCAAATCATCCGTCAGGTGAACGGCTCCGCCAACCAGGTGGCCTCCGCCAGCAGCCAGCTCTCCTCCAGCGCCCAGACCCTGAGCCAGGGCACCGTGGAGCAGGCCAGCGCCGTAGAGGAACTGGCCACACAGGTCACCGAGATATCCTCCCAGGCCAAGCATACCGCCGGCAATGCTCTGGATGTCCGCGAACAGACCCATCAGGCCGGCGAAGAAGTCTCCCAGTGCAACCGGCAGATGCAGAAGCTGATGGACTCCATGGACAAGATACAGAACTGCTCCAACGAAATCGGCAAGATACTGAAGACCATCGAAGACATCGCGTTCCAGACCAATATCCTGGCCCTGAACGCAGCCGTGGAAGCCGCCAGGGCGGGCAGCGCGGGAAAAGGCTTCGCCGTGGTGGCGGAGGAGGTGCGCAGCCTGGCCGGAAAGTCCGCGGAAGCTTCCCGGAATACCTCCGTCCTGATTCATCGTTCCTCGGACGCGGTGAACGAGGGCTCCGTCATCGCCAGAGAGACTGCCAATATCCTGTCAGAGGTGGTGGACAGCATCCAGTCCGTGGTGGAGGCCATCGATGGCATTGCCAACATCGCCAACGAGCAGTCCGATGCCGTCTGGCAGGTCTCCGAGGGCATCAACCAGATATCCACGGTAGTGCAGAGCAACAGTTCCACGGCTCAGGAGGGCGCCTCCGCCAGCGAACAGCTCTCCACAGAGGCCGCCGGGCTGAAGCAGCTGGTAGAGCAGTTCAGATTGCCTACAGACTGAACATAAAGCGCTGTGAGAGTCTCCCTCCCACAGCGCTTTTTTCGGCCTGACGCACTATCATAGAGAAAGCCTGCCAGTCCCTGTTCCCCATATCCTGTTCCGGGTTTCGTTTTCCATACTTCTGACCATGCTTCTGACCAGTCTGCCGTACCTTTATTGCAGCTGCCCCAATATGGAGCTTCCAATGGTCCCCTCCGGCATCGCCACCCCGAAGTTGTCCGCAATCGTGGCCCCTGTCACCGCGAAGGTCTGCGTATCCTCCAGCCTGCCGCTGCCCTGGAAGGACGGCGAATATGCCAGGAACGGCACCTTTTCCCTGGTGTGGTCGGTTCCCGTATGGGTGGGGTCGTTCCCATGGTCGGCCGTGAGAATCAGCAGATCGTCCTCCCGGAGAAGCGGCATCAGCTCCCCCAGCTTCTCATCGAATTTCTCCAGTTCCCGGGCATACCCCACCACATTCCGGCGATGACCCCACAGCGCGTCGAAATCCACCAGATTCACATAGCAGAGCCCTCTGAACTGCCGCTTCGCGATCTCGATGGTCTGCTCCATGCCGTGTACCGAGCTTTTGGATTTGTTGGACTCCGTAAGGCCCTCCCCGTCAAAAATATCGAAAATCTTACCCACAGATATCACATCCAGACCTGCGTCCTTCAGGGCGTTCAGGGCTGTCCTTCCGTAGGGCTTCAGGGCATAGTCATGGCGGTTGCTGGTGCGCTTGAACTCTCCCCGCTTCTTTCCCAGGTAAGGCCTGGCAATCACCCGCCCTACCTTCCACTCGTCCCTCATGGTCAGCTCCCGGGCAATCTCGCAGCAGCGGTACAGCTCCTCCAGCCCGAAAGTCTCCTCGTTTCCGCAGATCTGCAGTACGGAATCCGCAGAAGTATAGACGATCATGGCCCCGGTGGCAATCTCCTCTTCCCCCAGCTCCTCCAGGATTTCCGTGCCGCTGGCGCTCTTGTTCCCGATGATTCTGCGGCCCGTCCTGGCGGACAGCTCCTCTATCAGCTCCCTGGGGAACCCTGTCTCCGTAAATGTCTGAAAAGGCTTCGTGATATGCAGCCCCATCATCTCCCAGTGCCCTGTCATGGTGTCCTTTCCGGCGCTGGCCTCCTTCATCTTCAGGAAATATCCCAGCGGCTTCTCCACCGGTTCCACCTGGCGCAGCGGATGGAGGTTTGCCATTCCTAACTTCTGCAGATTCGGAATGACGAAGCTGTCCACATTTTGGGAGATATGACCCAGGGTGTCCGTCCCGGCATCCCCATAGGCGGCTGCATCCTCCAGCGCGCCCACGCCCAAAGAATCAATGACAATGGCGAAAATCCTGTTGTACTTTCTCTCGCTCATTTTTTACCGCCTTTCCGAATTCCGGATTACAGGAATTCAAATGCTTAAAATCATTATAAGCCATTTTCAGCGGGAACACAATCCTGATTTCAGACATCGCCCGCCAGCACTAACACATCGGCACGGAAACATTGGCATTGGTAGAATATATCCATGAGACAAACAAATAGACAAAACCGGCAAATCAGTATATAATCATTTACAGGGCCGCGGCAAAGTTCCAGCCGTTTTCGTTCTGTTCTGGCCTTTTTCTCTGGAAAGAAAATAAGCATACACGCAACCGGAGGTCTTCAGATGTCATCCACAAGATACAAAATATCCAACAGGAACATATACGGATTCAAAATCAACCTGCCACAGACCATCCTGCTGCTTCCCGTCATGATGGCGCTGGCGCTGCTGGTGGAATTCGCCCTGGGGCCGATTCTGTATCAATTCTACGCAAAAGATGCCGCCCTGGAAGAAAACGCTGTCGGAAACGAAGCCGGACAGGATATCCCCGTCGCGTCCTCTATCGCAGACATGGAGACCCTGGGCGCCTTCACTTTGATTGTAAAGGGAGTCGTCATCAACAATGACACAGTCCGCAGCGGAAACGAAATCTACCATCGAGTCCAGCTGCCCAGCGGCGAAAAAGTCATCGCGCACATCAACAAAAAAGCCATCCAGGACACCGATGAGCCCGGCGTTTACCGTATGCCCGCAGGCACCTGGAAGGAGTGGGATCCCCCTGCGGAAGTCATGATATTCGAGGATTTTCTGGCTTCCACGGATCACTATGTGGACATGTACGGGGACTATGTGCCGGTGCTGACAGAGGACAGCTACACCAGAGCCCTGGGCATGAAAGCTTCTGTGTGGATTTACGTCATTATCCTTTTGCTTTACCGTACAATCGGGGTGCGGCGCTGGCGTTTCGCCCCCGCCCTTTTCTGGAAAAGGGATCCTCTGCTGCCCCGGAACGACCTGGAATGCTGGTGCGCCTCCACCTTTGCCATCTGGGCCCACTCCTTTGACATGCTGGAGGGCTGGCCTTTGATTACGGGAGCCCACGGAAGCCGGAAAGTAGTCTCCAATTTCCGGAATGTGTCCCTGGAGGAACAATGGGACATCCACAACAGACAGCAGGGCCTGGAGACTGTGCATGAGCTGGTGGACAGACATGCCGGGCGGCTGGACACCTTGCACCCGGGCTGGGATCTGTGCCGTGCCACCCAGCTTCTGGGAATGATGTATCTGGTGAAAATGATAGACAGGGAGGAATTGGACCAGGAATTCAGCAGAGCCGGAAGAGTCATCCAGCAGCAGTTCCACTCCTGGGACGAGATGGCGGAAAGCTATCTGGGCGGCTACGAGGCCTGGCTGGCAAGGACAGGCCATGCGGACGCGGCCCAGGCAGCCGCAAGGCGCAGAAATATTTTCCTGAATTTAAAAGCGAATCCCGACGGACCCTATTCAGTGCCATGGCAGACGAACCTGGCCTGGACGCCGGGCAGCAAAGGCGAACGGACAGTGGTGAAAAGGGTCCTGTTCCGCTATCGCCCGCCGGCGTAATTTGGAAAATTTTGCAGAGGATCGCCTGACATGACAGAAAAAGAAACCTACCGAATCCTTGGCCTCCCACAGGATACCAAACCGGATGACGTCAAAAAAGATACTGGCAGATGATTACCCGGGTACACCCGGACATAAGCTGTATTTGAAAAACCAATCCGGAAAGGAACTGGGCTCTCTCTCTTTTTCGGATGACCGTTTGTATTATGTGGTTGTACCGCTATTTGAGCAGAAGCGGGTTCAGATAAAATAGAGGCCGCGGAAAACCAAAGTTCCGCTCTCATGTCAGATGGCGGCGTCCGGGGAATCTCTACGTCCCCCGGGCACCCTTTTGGCAAATTTCATAGAACTCCTGCCAGTTATGATACCTGTACTTTTCCGCATCATACCATACAGGCGCCTCCAGGAACAGGCTCTTGTATAAAATTTTCCAGGAGAAAGAAATCTCCCCATAAGGACATGGCACAACGGCTCTGACTTCATCCACATCCTCAGGTATGCAGGGCTGAATCCTGATGCTCCTTTACCCCGGCGTCACTGGCTATTCTATTGGTTTATTTTGACCTTTTGTACAATTCTGCCCATCAAAAAAGCCAGCAGTCTGCAAATGACACTACTGGCTTTTTATTCATTTTCTCAGATGCCATACTGTGTATACAGCATATATCGTTTTTCACTCTCCGGCCACGATTTCTATTTGTACCTTTTTTCTGAAAACCCTCAGCCAGCACAAAGACTTAAAGCAACCCACCGCCTCATCGATACTGCTCCGTCACCGTCACTCCGTCCAAACGGCAGGCACGCCCATCTTTCATCTTTGGCCATTTTTCCAGAAATACCGCCGCTTTTTCCTCCAGCGGATATACCACTATCTCCAGCCTCTCCGGAAAACCAAAGTATCCCAGACTCAAAGGCACCTCCTGACCAGTGTAAAAGTGGTCATTTATCTTCTCCGTCCCGTCGTAAATTTCCATTCGGTCTCCCGAATAAGATATTTTCAGGAAAGTATCCCTTCCCGCCAGTCGGTTTCCTTTCTCCTTATAGGACACCGCAACCTCATATCTTGCCTTTTCCGCATCCCTGGAAATCAGGGACACCGCCACGTCAGCCGTATTGTCGTCTGTCTTTCTCTCATATACCGTAAACCGCCCCTCTTGGCCGCACTCCGCAAAGCCCGGCAGACTCTCTTCCGGCAATCTCGGAAAAGCCCGAATGACCGTATCCGCGCCGCCTGTCACCCTGACCTTTCCCTCCTCTTCCCAGACGAAATCTTCCGCCAGAATCAGATAATCCTGCCCCAGGCTCAGCTTCTGCGCCGAGAGAGCTTCCTTCCGAGTCAGCTTCAGGATGTCAGCCCGTACATCCCCCTCCCAGCAAAAAACCGCGTTCTCACCAGGCAAAGTCCCGCATCCCTGGCTTTCCCCTTTCTCAGGACAGCCTCTTCCGGAAACTTCAGGCACATAATCCCCATAAAAGACCCAGGTATCCCCCTCGTTCGTCCGCAGCCTGCAGAGAGGCGTGGCGAGCGCCGTGCGCAGGCAGGCATCCCCAAGTTTCAGCATATAGGGAAAGAACCCATACTCGCCGTCCTCGATATCCACCGGAGGAAACTTTATCTCCCCGCCCTCGCAGATGCCGGTCAGCACCGTACCGGGATGCCCGTCCATCTTGTGCCGCCTCTGATAATTATTGAAGAAAACATACCCGCTCCTGCCGTCATGCCTGCAGGACAGCCGCAGGGTATGGAAATCATCCGGCCTGACCCGGTCCGGGCAGACAGCCGCCTCCATCGCCGCCAGTCCCCCGCCAAATTCCTGCAGGAAAAGAGCCAGCAGCCGCACCTCCCGGTAAGTATCCGAAATCGTGCCATACTGCCTGATGGGGGCGTTGAAGTCATAATTGATTTCCGGCAGATCATTGGCATATCCTGTCGCCCGGCTCTCCTGCAAGGTGGAAAGCTTACCCCTGGGATTGCTTCCCCCATGGTACATATAATAACCCAGCAGAGCGGCTCCGCTGCCCAGTTTGGCTATGGACATGGCGCCGATATCTTTCCCGCCCGCCACCGGTCTTCTGTGGGAGGTCACCTGCAGCCCTCCGCCCAGTTCCGCCGTGAGGAAAGGAAAACGGGACTCATCAAAGGTAGTCTCCTCTCCCGTGTGATGGTCACAGGCAATCTGGGCGTCATTGCGCTCATAGCTGAACACGAAATTCGCGTTGGGCTCCAGCTCTGTGACCCTTTGATCCCAGGGAGCCTCACAGTATCCCCCCATCACGGGAAGCAGGTCCCCGATACAGGCCCCACCCCATCCGGTGGCCGTATACAGAGGCGCCCTGAAACCGATTTCTTTTGCCATGGCAGTGAGCGTGCGCATATGGTCCTCTCCGGCCTCCCCTTTCAGCCCGCCCACATGCCCGTATTCATTTTCAATCTGTATCCCGATTACCGGGCCGCCGTCCTCATGCAGGAAGCCTTTCGCCTGTTCATACACCCTTTCCCAATAGCGCCTTACCAAACTCAGATAAGCCGGGTCATCACTGCGCAGCATGACCCCGCCCTTTCCTTTTTCCCGGACCCAGTCCGGGAAGCCGCCGTTCCTGACTTCTCCGTGCACCCAGGGACCCAGGCGCAGGAATACCAATATCCCCACTTTCCGGCAGGCCTCCAGGAATCCTTTCAGATTCCTGCATCCGGTAAAGTCGAAGACCCCCTCTTCCTCCTCATGGTGAATCCAAATCACATAGGCGGACACGATTTCCACGCCGCCAGCTTTCATCTTGCGCAGGGATTCCTCCCACAGCGCCTCCCGGTAACGGCTGTAATGCATCTCCCCCATCACCGGGAACCAGGGACGACCGTCCCTGAGCAGGCATCTGCTCTCATAACCATATTCTGTACCCATTTTCATATCCTCACACTTGTATAAATCCTGTCCGTAGACCTGCGCAGCAGAATCTCATGTTCCATTATCACCTTTTTCTCGTAATCCTGACCCCGCAGGCAGCGAATCATCTGTTTCCCTATCATATTGCCGATCTTCCTGGCGGATATATTGATTGCGGTAATCTGTGGCGTAAAACAGTTCAGGTTGGAGCTGTTGTAGAGGGACGCCACCGCCACGTCCCTGGGAATCCGGTACCCTTCCGCCTGCAGACGGGACACGATTTTGGTGCACACCATATCGTCTCCGCATATGATGCATTCCACCTTTTTGGCAAGCATGTCGCTGATGATGGCATCCAGCAGGGCCACCTGCAGGGCGCCCACATAGTAGGCTTGTCTCTCACCGGGAATCCCGCTCTTCAGCAGCGCGTTGCCAAATCCCTGGTAGCGGCTGCGGTTCACCCGGTAGGACAGATCCTCCACCACCAGGGCGAACTTGCTGAATCCTTTGCCGATCAGCAGGGCAGTCAGCTCCTCGCAGGCCGCCTCATTGTCCGTATCCACCTGGATGACCTCCTTTTCATCGCACTGCCCCGTGACTCCCACAGGGAAATGAATATCCGTCAGATACCGCAGCGCCCTGTCGTTCTCCATATTCCTGGTGAGGATAATCCCGTCCACTTTCTTTTGTTCCGCAAGCATCTGAATCCCGGAAATGTCGCTGATCGTCTCGGTGGCGATCAGCACATTGAAATCCATGAGGGACGCGGCTTCACAGACGCCCAGCATGCAATCCTGGAAGTAAGAATTGGCATTCTCATACACATCTGCGGGAAACACCACCCCCAGATTGCCGGTCTTCCCACCCCCATCCGATTCCCGGGACAGATACATCCCCTGCTGCCCCGCGTATGCCACGATCCTCTCCCTGGTCTTCTCCCCTATCCGTCCCTTTCCGGACAGTGCACGAGAAACCGTGCTCTTTGATACGCCCAGTTCTCTCGCCATTTCGTCCAATGTCATCCTGCTCTCCCTCCTTCCCCTCTATCATAACCCCCATCCGCCGGAAAAGCAAATACTCTATGTAGGGGAAAGGGCTCCCGCTTTGCGCAGCAGCCCTTCCCCACAGGACGCCGCCAGCGGCAGCCCCTTTCTTTGTCCCGGAATCCCGCGGCGCCGTGAGGCTCCAGTCCCGAATCCCCGGTTCGCCCGGGAATCAGTTCGCCTGCTTTTCAGCGATATAGCTCGCCGCCTGGCTCTCCATCTCCGCAAGCACGTCCCGGATGCCGGCGCTCTCCAGCGCCGTGCGCAAATCCTCGATAGACTGATCCACATCGTTCACCAGGCCGCTCACCAACGGATCGTAGTAATTGCCCATGGCCGCCTCCACTGCCGCGAACTGGGTGCTCACCTTGGTGGAGTCGAAATTGAAGCCGTCCAGCACATGGGCCTCCTTGATATTGTTGTTCCAGCTCTCTTCCATGGCTTCCCGGACATCGTCCAGCGGCGTCTTGTCCTCGATGTATTCCGTCCTCTGGATAGCCGCGTTGTTCCATCCCCAGTTACAGTTACTGGACACGCCAAATCCTGACTCGTCGATTACTTTGTACTGGTCGTCCCCCACGGCCTCCCAGTGCTTTCCTTCGATGCCCAGCATGGCCAGATCCTGAACCGCCGGATTCGTATAGAACTCGTTCAGAACCATCATGGCCCTTTCCTTGTTCTTGCTGTTCTGATTGATTGCCACGCCGTTGTTGATATAAGGCTGCACCTTCTTGGGCAGATCGGCGACAGGATCTATCAGCGTCACGTTCCAGTCAGGATTCTCCGTATTAGCCTGCTTTCCATAGGTAGTGCAGCTGCCCAGGTTCCAGACCATTCCCGCCGTCCTGCCGGTGAGCAGTCCCGTCTGGCGCTCATCGCTGGAATTGAGCACATCCGGAGACCAGCAGCCCGCGTCGGCCAGCTCTTTCATCTGCCTGCAATAATCCGTGAAGCCGTCCCAGTCCAGGAGATAGTAGAAACCGGTGTCTGACGGATCCTGGGTATGATAGAGCACCAGCTCGCCGCCGTGAGGCGCGCCGCCTGTGGTGGCCAGTCCCTGCGCCTGGAAATACTGATACCATGGCCCGCCCTGGCTGGCGTACATTCCGTCTGCGGCACAGGCCAGGTAAAAGGCTTTCAGCTCATCCCAGGAGGTAATCTGGTCGATATTGTATTTCTCCATCAGGTCTCCGCGGACAGCCAGTACGTCCTGGGCAAATTCATTCTGATAGTTGGGCACCATGTAAATCTGTCCGTCAATCTTCGCCTGATCCCATGCGACTTCCGGGACTACCTCCCAGATATCCGGCGCGTAGGTCTGGATGAATTCCTCCGAAAGGGGATAGAATCCCCCCAGGGATACCGTCTGCTCATAATGGCACCAGCTGGATGCCGTGAAAATCAAGTCGAAATCCTCCTTGGAAGAGAACAGCAGTGAATATTTCGTATCATGTTCACCCCAGGAAAGGAAGTCCACGCTTATGGAGCAGTTCAGCTTCTCCTCCAGGATTTCATTGATTTTCCCATAGACCTCGTCAAAATCCGGGGTGCGTTCCCCTATCAGATACATCTTCAGGTCTACATGTTCGGAGGTATCTGCCCCCCCGGCATCCGAAGCGCTTCCGCCAGCCTCCGCCGAAGCGTTTCCGCCCTCCGAACCTGAGGCCGCAGAATTCTCCGAGCCTCCCTCCGAACCGCAGCCTGCCAGCAGGCCTGTGGTCATCGCTGCCCCGAGCAGCAGCGCCAATCCTTTTTTCATCCTGTTTTTCATAAAGCCCTCCTTCTGTTTTGCTTTTTTGATATTCCGTGCCCGATTGTTGCGGATTCCCTGCATCCGCCGGCTTATCTCAACCGTTTATTACCGGTTTTGACACTTTTCTATTACGGTTTACAGTGCATCCTCTTATCCCTTTACCGCGCCGATCGTAATGCCCTGCACGAAATACTTCTGCACCATGGGGAACGCCAGTATAATCGGCCCGGTGACCACGATTGTCAGGGCCATCTTCAAGGTCTGGGTAGGCAGCGACATGGAGCTGACCACAGCGCTGTTCACCGCATTGTTGGAAATCAGCTTTTTGTAAGACTCGATGTTGTTCACCTGCTGGTACAGGAAGTACTGCAGGGGATATTTCTCTTCCGCCTTTATGTAGAGCATGGCGTTGTACCAATCGTTCCAGTAGGCCAGGGCGATGAACAGGCCCACTGTGGCCAGCGCCGGCTGAATCAGCGGCAGCACAATCTGGAACAGCGTCCTCACCTCACCGCAGCCGTCAATCCTGGCTGACTCCACAAGGGAATCCGGTATGGAGGAAATATAGCTTTTCATGACCAGCAGGTTGTACACGGAGAACACCAGCGGCAGCAGCAGGGCCAAATAGTTGTCCTGCAGCTTCAGGGTCTGGGTGTACAGGATAAAGGTGGGCACCAGGCCGCCGGAGAACAGCGTGGTGAAGTAGAAGAAAAAGGAGAACTTGTTCCTCCACTCGAAGTCTTTCCTGGACAGCACATACGCGGTCATGGTCTGTATCAGCAGGCCGATGGCCGTGCCGACAGCCGTCAGCACAATGGTCGTGGCATAGGCCCGCAGGACTACAATCGGCTCTTTGAACACGGTCTTGTACGCTTCCAGCGATAAATCCTGGGGCAGCAGCGAGAATCCGTTTGCCGTAATCGCGCTCTCGGAAGAGAAAGAGCCTGCCAGAATCATCAGAAAGGGAATCAGGCACAGCAGGGCTATCAGTCCTGAAAAACCGTAGGCGATGATGTTCAGCGCCACCACATCTTTCCCTCTTTTTACTTTGCCTAAATGAGTCGCCTCTTTTGCCATTTTGCGATTCTCTCCTTTCTGTTCAGAACAGCGCGTAGTCCCTGTCGTACAGGCCTACCAGCTTATTGACGATTGTCACTGTGGCGAAGCAGAGCACGGACTGGAACAGGCCGATGGCTGCCGACATGCCGAAGTCGTTGCTGGAAATCAGGGCGCGCATGGCCAGCGTATCGATGACATCCGTATAGTTGTACAGCAGGCCGTTGCTGCCCACCAGGTTGTAGAACATGTCGAAGTTGCCCTTGAAAATGCCGCCTACGCTCATCAGCAGCAGGATAATCATGGTAGGCATAATCATGGGAATAGTCACCTTGAAAATCCTCTGGAACACATTCGCCCCGTCGATGGAGGCCGCCTCATAGACGGAGGTATCGATGCCCATGATGGCTGCCAGGTACATGACAGATCCATATCCCACGCCTTTCCAGATGTTGAAGAACAGCAGGATAAACGGCCATGCCTGCGGCGTGGTGTAAAAAGCCACCTTTTCTCCGCCCAGGGAGGTGATGATCCGGTTGATGAAGCCGTAATCCGAGCTGAAGATGTTGAACGCCATGACGCCCACGATGACCCAGGATATGAAATAAGGCAGGAACATCATCGACTGGGAAATCTTCCGGAACTTCTTCCCATGGATCTCCGTCAGGAATACCGCCACCGCCACCTGGGTGAATGTCCCCACCAGGATAAAGGCGATGTTATACAGAACCGTGTTCCTGGTCACCAGCCCTGCCTGCCCGGACTTGAAGAAGAATTTGAAATTCTCCAGTCCGTTCCAGGGGCTTCCCCAGATGCCGCCGCTGTAATTATACTTCTTGAATGCCATGACGATGCCCGTCATCGGGTAGTAGGCAAAGACAAGCGTGTAGATTACGGCGGGGGCCAGCATCAGCAGATAAATCCGGTACTTGTGCAGCTTTTTCAAGAAACCTTTGACTCCGCTTTTTTCTTTCATAGCTCCTCCTTTTGTTGCGCGATTTGTTGCTCATTCTTTGTGCTTTATGTTATATATATTATACATTTCTTTGGTTTTTATTGTCAATCAGTATTGTTTCTAATATATAAGTTGCGCAAATATGCAATTTTTATAAAAAATATCTAAATTTGCGCAACTTTTGCTTTTCTTGTTGCGCTCCGCCGTAATCTGGGCAATATAAAAAGACAGCTGCCTTTTATCGGGCAACTGTCTCAAAGGGCCATGCCATGTCACATGCAATCCTTTTTCCCATCAATATAACTTCAAAAATGCTACGATTTTCCGTCCAACTTTATACGCCGGCCCCTCCAGCTGCCGGCGGGCGTTTTTCAGCTCCTTTCGGATTTCTATGTGCTGCGGGCAGTGCTTCTCGCATTTTCCGCACTCTATACAATTGGAGGCGGCAGAGGAAGTCCTGCGCATGGCGGTGCACATGAAATACTCCATCAACGCGGCCCTCTTCCCCTCGGAACAGCGGCGGTTGTATGCCGCGAAAGTCCCCGGGATGTCCACGTTCTTAGGACATGGCATGCAGTAACCGCAGCCGGTGCAGCCCACTTTCATCCTGGCGTTGATGGCCCGCACTACTTTCTGGAGCATCTCCTCTTCCTGAACCCTGAGCTCGCCCACGGAAACCTCGGATGCCGTCTTCACATTGTCCTCCACCATCTCCCGGGAATTCATCCCCGACAGCACACAGGTCACCTCCGGCTGGTTCCACAGCCAGCGCAGCGCCCAGCCTGCCGGAGTATGCTTCACAGGATATCCCTCGAACAGCGCCTTAGCCTCTCCCGGCAGATTGTTCACCAGCTTCCCGCCCCGCAAAGGCTCCATGATGACCACAGGGAGCCCCTTTGCCGCAGCATACTGAAGCCCCTTGCGCCCGGCCTGGGTGTTCTCATCCATGTAATTATACTGAATCTGGCAGAAATCCCAGTCATATGCATCCACCAGCCGACAGAACATGTCAGAATTTCCATGATAGGAAAAGCCTGCCTGGCGGATTTCGCCGCTATTCTTCTTCTGCTCCAGCCACTCCACTATCCCCAGGCCTTTCAGCCGCTCCCAGGTCTGCACATCCGTCAGCATGTGCATGAGATAGTAGTCCACATAGTCCGTCCTCAGGCGCTTCAATTGCTCTCTGAAATATTTTTCCATGCTGTCCGCCGCTTTGATCAGGTAATGGGGCAGCTTGGTGGCGATGGCTACCTGGTCACGGATATGATTGCGCTCCAAAATCTCCCCCAGCGCCGCTTCGCTGCCAGGGTACACATACGCTGTATCGTAATAATTCACTCCGCCGCGGAAAGCAGCCATAATCTCCTGCTCCGCCTTGTCGATATCGATTTTACCCCCCGCCCTGGAAAACCGCATGCAGCCGTAGCCCAGGATGGAGAGGTCATTGCCGTATTTGTCTTTTCTATAATTCATCCGGAAGCTCCTTTAACCCTTATCTTTTAACTGCCGACACGGAAAGATTCGACCACTCCGCCCACTCCCGCTCCAGAGAATCGCATCTGACAGGAGGTCTGGCCTTCTCAACTTCCGATTTCAGATTTTCCAGCCATGTGCCGAGTTCCTCCCGGCTGCCATACTCTGCTAATTCCCGCACCCAGAACTGCCTTGCCCGGGGGCATTTTTCTTTCATGTCCTTTATCATGACCTGGATATCTCTTTCTTTTTCCGGCCGATGCCTCTCCCTGGCGGGATATGCCGGCTCGGTATATGGGAGTAGCGGATGTCACTGCAGCAGAATTTTCAGATTCCTCTCTCACTTGACAGCCGCCACTTCCACGGAAAATCGCAAGAATCTCCAATATATCTGAAATCAGCACACAATCACAGGCAGCATCTTACCGTCTGCATCAAAATCCAGCGGCGCCAGGCATACCTCGCGGTGCCATCCTTTCCCCTCCGGATAGTCTTCCAGCGGTGTGGCGAAGCGATGGTACGCTATCAGGTACCGCTCCTCACCCGGCATCCTGAAAATGCAGTGGTGCCCTGTGCCCAGGATGCCCCGGGGCACATTTTTTTGCAGAATCGGATAGGCATATTCCACCGGCCCGTACAGCGAGCGGGAAGTCCCGTAATTCACATGATAATCCTCGCTGCCCGTGTCATCGCAGGACCATGTGAAATGATAGATGCTGTCTTTTTTGACCACAATCACAGACTCCCTGAAATCCGTAAGCCCCTCGATATTCCGCAGAGTCTCCATCCGGATGTGCAGCATATCCTCCGACAGCTTTGCCACAGCCGCCTCCCCGTTTCCGAAAAAGAGATAATACTCCTCCCCCTCTCTGTAGACGGAGGGGTCTATGACCTGCCCCATCCTGATGCCGCATTCCGCCATCATATCCATGGATACCACAGGCTCCGGCGCTGCCTCAAAGGGTCCCAGCGGAGAATCCGCTGCAGCCACGCCGATACAGGAACGGCCGTCCTCTCCCTTGGCGCAGAAATAAAAGTAATAGCTGCCGTCCTTTTTGACCATGCAGGGCGCCCAGGCATAGCCTGTGGCCCAGGGCACCTGCCCTGAGGCCACATCCAGAATCTGCCCCGCTTTCCGGAACCGCGTTCCGTCTTTCGATGTAAATACATAAAATGTATGCCCTGACCAATGGGGATATCCATCCGTGGTAGGGTACAGATAGTATGTCCCATCCTCATAGTACAGATCAGGATCTGCGTACAGGCCCTCAATCACAGGATTTTTCCCACCATAATATCGGACAAGCCGCTCATATTCTTCATCCGTAATCTGCATGACGCCGCCATGCCGCTTTTTTACGACACCCATGTCATATTCATCGGGAGAGAGTATCCTGAACTCGCCAGTGTCCAGATTTTCCGATACCATGGGCAGATACCCTTTTCCTGCCTGGAACTGGTCCGCAATCAGGCACCAGGTCTTCCCATCCGGGAGCAGATACCCCTCCGGCCCCTCTACGCCCGCTAACTCTGCCAGCACAGCGCTGTCAATTTGGACATATCCCCCCAGCAGCGAGTCCGCCCTCTCCAGAATCAGCCTTTTCGTGGTCTCGTCCTTGGAAATCCGATAGTACCGCCCGCCGCTTTCCAATATGGTGGTATCGATTACATGATTTTCTTTCTCAAAATACAGGAAAGTTTCGGAAAACTCACGGAAATCCTCTGTGCAGGCGCCATATATCCTCTGCTTTCCCTCTGACTCACCCTCCTGCTTCACTTTAGAGGCGAAGAAGACGAAAAAAGCTTCTCTTTCCCTGTCATACACCGCCTCCGGCGCCCAAACACATCCCGCCCCGGGTATTCCCACCCTGCAGGCGCGCTCTTTGCTCCAGTGAACCAAATCTGCAGACTCCCACACAATCAAGTCCCGGCTGCCTGCATTCTCCGCCTTTTCCCATCCCTCTCCTGCCTCTATCCTCAAATCCGTGGCAATCAGATAGTTCACTCCCGTTTCTGGGTGGCGCAGCAGAAACGGATCTCTGACACCGCAGGTTCCTGTCCGGGAATACAGAATGGGCCTCCCATCGTTCAAATCCTGCCAGTGCAGTCCGTCTTTGCTAAGCGAGAAGTAAATCTGCTCCCCATCCTTCTCTTCGCCAATAAAATGCACAAATAAATATCCTGCCATGTCCAAGCCATCCCCTGTCTGTATTTTCTTTTCATTATAATACACATTCTTAGAAATTGACAGGGATTTAAAAATTTTCTTTTCATGCGCTTTTCCACTTGTGCAATTCAGAAGCCTATGTTAAAGCAAAATCGTTATCGACGAGGCTATAACTGGCAGCGGATTTTATCGCGCTATATGCGGCTGCCAGGAATCATCAGAAGCATGTTCCGTGACTTCCGAAAGCACTATCTGTACGCGCTATCTATGGAGACCGGTAATTTGGTTTTCCATAACGTCGGCTTTTCGCCATCGTTTCAGAGAATGCCTTTCTTCCATTCTCCTGTCCGCCACAAGAACAGGAGGCAAAAATGGACAGCAGTAAAAAAAGACTGACCGGCAGCATCCTCCGGGACGAATCCCCGGAATCTGGGGCCATGTCTGCCGAACCTGCAAAAGACAACACCCACAACGTCTCTGAGCGATACATTCCCTACCCGGGGACGGAATTCGGTTCCGATTCTGTCAAGGGAATCCGTATCTTCGACATAGAAAAGAACCAGGAGCCCTCTTTCCCGGTCTCGCTCATTGGGATATTTATTTGAACCAGTAGTAATATCCCTCATGAAAAATAATATATCCTCCATGGGCATGAATGGGGTCCCCGTTTATATCTTTCCACAAATCTCCATTCCTGAATAAACTCATATCCGTTCTTCCTCTCTTTTAAAGTCGTTATACCTGCATAACTTCACCGATATTAAAGATAATCCCGGAAGCCGGACCTACTGTCCCGCTCCCTGCACATCCACCACCACGTACTCCGACTTGCAGCCGGTCTTGAACTGAATGGCCCAGTCGGAAATGCCGGAAGTCACGATGAAATCCGTGCCGCCCCGCCTCTCGCAGCCGTAGCTTTTATCATCCAGCCCCAGCCATTCGCCCATCCTGTGAAAGGGGAACAGCTGTCCCCCGTGGGTGTGGCCGGACAGCACCAGATCCACGCCGGATGCCGCCTGGGCCTCGTAGTCATGGGGCTGATGGTCCAGGACGATGCTGTACCTGTCCGGATCCAAATCTGCCGTCAGTTCTTCCATGGTGGCCCTGTGCCTTCCCATCTGGTCCTCCGAGCGGTCCTGCCGTCCTATCAGGCAGAAGCTCTCCCCCAGCAGCACCGTCTCATCCTGCAGCACTGTCACCCCATTCTTCTCCAGTTCCGCGATCAGATCAGCGCCGCTGTAGCCCCGGTAAGCCGGGCCATAATATCCCTTGTCATGGTTTCCGAAAGCATAGTACACGCCGTATGTAGTCTTCAGGGTGCCCAGGGCCGCACAGGCGGCGGCCATGTCCTCTTTCGAGGTATCGTCATCCACATAGTCCCCTGCGATTACCACGATATCCGGATTTTCCGCCTGCATTTTCTCCACCCATCTGCCAAAACCTTCCCCGCTGAAGGTATTGCCCACATGGGAATCCGCGAACAGCACGATGCGCAGCCCTCCCACCTGCTTGTCCGTCTCCAGGTTATAGTGCGTGGCCCATACATGATTGGCCAGAAACCAGCCGCATGTCAGGTAGACAGCCGTGATTCCGATTGCCAGGATTCCGGCATAATATCCGCGGAACTTCTGTCCCCGCTTCTTCTCCGCTATCCAGCTGAAGCCATCGCACAACAGCCAGATGACCATCAAATGCAGGATGACGATGGCCGCGTTGATCGCTCCCAGCGCGGCTCCCGTCACAAAGGCAACCGCCAGCACCAGAATCAGTCCCAGCAGGAACCTTAATATTTTCTTTCCCTTTGCCGCTTTCCGCACAGTACGGAACTTAGCGAACCTGCTGCTCAGATATATGATTCCCAGTACAGAACCTGCCGCTAATCCGCCAAATATGAATCCCCACATGCTTTCTCTCTCCCTTTCTTTTTCGTATCTTATATTGTATTTTTATTGTACCATGTTCCTGCCGGTTTGTGCAGAATCCCTATTCCAATCGGAGCAGGGCTGCTATATATACTGCTTAACAGTTAAAATTTCCGAGTAACCCGGCTACATAACGCCAGCCATATACGTTTAACCAATGCAGTATGGTAAATTCCGGCGTTATGCAGTATAATGAATCCACAGGCCTGAAGCCAAAATCACACCCACCCATAAGGAGGCACCCATAAATGGCCAAACAGAAAGAAATCAAGACAAATGCCATGCGCATCCTGGAATCCCTGAAGATTCCCTACACCCATATGACCTATGAATGCGATGAATTCACCGATGGGCTGCAGATTGCCGACCTGCTCTCCCTGCCCTATGAAAAGGTGTACAAGACCCTGGTGACCACAGGAGGCAGAGACTACTTCGTGTTCGTGATCCCCATCGCAAAGGAGCTGGACCTTAAGGCCGCCGCCAGAAGCGTAGGGCAAAAGAGCGTGGAAATGATCCATGTCAGGGACATCAACAAGGTCACCGGCTACATCCGCGGCGGCTGCACTGCCATAGGCATGAAAAAGCAGTACGTGACCCGCATCGACAGCACCGCAAAAGAACTGGAAAAAATCATCGTCAGCGGCGGCAGGCCGGGTTCCCAGCTGGAACTGGCCCCGGAAGACCTGGCCCGGGCAGCGGGGGCGGAATTCGCCGATATCATCCGCCGTTGAGAAGGGCCTTCTCCCGGCTCGGAGCATTCACCGGGGCGCTTCCCGCCCGGCCTGCCTGCGGTACTTAAGCGGCGGGCAGCCGTAAGCCGCCCTGAACTGCCTGTCGAACAGCGATACCTCCTTGAATCCGCAGGACAGCGCCACTTCCGTCACGGGCAGCTTTGTCTCCACCAGCATCCCCGCCGCCATGCGCAGGCGGAAAGCCGTCAGGTACCTTTTCGGGGACTCCCCCACCTGCTGTCTGAAGATGCGGTACAGATATGTCCTGTCGATTCCCACGGTCCGGGCGATTTCCTCCACGCCGATTTCATAGCTGAAATTATTGTGGATGAAATCCAGCGCCCGGTTCACATAGTCCTGGAGCACGGAGCCCGCAGCAGGCTGCTTCGGCATCATATAGGCTAAAGTCAGATAGAGCCTGCCCAGCAGCATATAGCTGTTCACGTCAGAATGCTCAAAGGATTCCACCAGCTGCATCATCTCCCTGCGCAGCTGCCCGCCGCTTCTGTCCTGATAGACCAGGTTTTCCTGCCCCAGGCCGCATTCCCGCAAAATACTCCCCGCCTCAGTCCCGCCGAAGCCGATCCAGCAGTATTCCCACGGATCGGCCCAATCCGCCTGATAGCAGGTAGACTCCCCGGGAAGAATCAAAAAGCCCTGTCCCGCCTCCAGCTCATACCGCTCTCCGGCTCTGTCGTAATGTCCCTTTCCCGACAGGACGAAATGAAACAGGAAGTGCGGCCTCACCGCCGGCCCGAAAGAATGTCCCGGCCCGCATTTCTCCCAGCCGCAGAAATAAAAGGCCAGTTCGTCGCCGGACTTTATCTCCTGATAATATTCTTTCAACTCCGCCATATGCCGCCTCCTGTCCATTCTGACATTCCGTCTCCTGAGGACTGCCCTTTCCGCAATTCCGAATATATACTGCTTAACGATTTCATTTGCCATAAAACCAGACTGCATAACGCTGACTGGTTCAATCGCATGATTACATGAGGCAGTATTCAGCGTTATACAGTATACCACGTCCAGTATAAGCCCTGCCGCATCTCATTTCAAGATTTTTCCCGGAAGTCATGCAACATTTGTACAACTTTTGGAAACATAATCCCTATCATGATCCCCGGGAATCAGGTATAATAAAAAGCACTTACCAATATCCCTTGCAGAGGGATCAGAAAGACCGCACACATGGCGGCGAAAGGAGCGAATATGCCTAAAATTACTTTTATGGGAGCCGGCAGCACCGTATTTGCCAGAAACGTACTGGGAGACTGCATGTGCACGCCCGCCCTGCGCGACAGCGACATCGCGCTTTACGACATCGACCCCAAGCGCCTTGAGGAATCCGAAATCATCCTCAGCGCAATCAACAAAAACACCAATGAGAACCGGGCCACCATCCGGACCTACTTAGGTGTGGAGAACCGCAAGGAGGCCCTGCGCGGCGCGGACTTCGTGGTGGACGCCATCCAGGTAGGCCTCTATGAGCCCTGCACCGTCACGGATTTCGAGATTCCCAAGAAGTACGGCCTGCGCCAGACCATCGGCGACACCCTTGGAATCGGCGGCATCATGCGCGCTTTGCGCACCATCCCCGTGCTGCGGGACTTCGCGGAGGACATGGAGGAGGTATGCCCTAACGCTCTGTTCCTGAACTATACCAACCCCATGGCCATGCTGTCCGGCTATATGCAGCGCTACACAGGCGTCAAGACCGTAGGCCTCTGCCACAGCGTACAGGTCTGCTCCGAGGGTCTTCTGAAAGGCTTGGGCATGGAGGATAAGCTGGAGGGCCGCAAGGAACTCATCGCAGGCATCAACCACATGGCCTGGCTGCTGGAGATTTATGACAAGGACGGCAACGACCTTTACCCTGAAATCAAGAAGCGCGCCGCGGAGAAGAACCGCACCGAAAAGCACACCGACATGGTCCGCTATGAGTACATACGCCGTCTGGGATATTATTGTACGGAATCCAGTGAGCACAACTCGGAGTACAATCCCTGGTTCATCAAGAGCCGCTGCCCTGAGCTGATCGACAAGTACAATATCCCTCTGGACGAGTATCCCCGCCGCTGCGTGAACCAGATCGCGGGCTGGGAGAAAGAGAAGAACGACATCCTGAACAATGGCGAAGTCACCCATACCCGCACCAAAGAGTACGCCTCCTATATCATGGAGGCCATGGTCACAGGCGTTCCCTACAAAATCGGCGGAAACGTGCTCAACCAGGGCCTGATCGACAATCTGCCCGCGGATGCCTGCGTGGAGGTTCCCTGCCTGATTGACAACATGGGCGTACATCCCTGCAAGGCAGGCCGTCTCCCGGTACAGCTGGCCGCCATGAACATGACCAATATCAACACCCAGCTGATGACCATCGAGGCTGCCGTAACCAGGAAAAGAGAGGCCATCTACCAGGCTGCCATGCTGGATCCCCATACCGCCGCAGAGCTTTCCCTGGACGAAATCGTGGCAATGTGCGACGATCTGATCGAGGCTCATGGAGATTATATGAAAGAATACCGCTAAAGAACGGAAAGGGGCTGCTTCGGCAGCCTCTCTCACTTTTTCGTGACCGTGTAATAACTGCCGAACTGTTCAAATTCATACAGGTTTTCGTCAAACAGGGGCAGTTCCTCGGCAACGATGATATAGTCAGCGTTTTCAGCCGGGTCAACTGTCATCTGACTTATCTCATGGTAAATATATCTTTCCTGATAAGGCAGCCGGCCCTCCGGTATTGTCTTTCCCTGAAAATACTCCGCATCCATATCACTCCAGAACAAAGTAAGGATTTCCGTGCTTCGTCCGGCCCCCATCGTAATATAAATCTTATCCGCGTCGCTTTCTTTCAGGGAGGAAACAGCCTCCCCGAAGCTTTTCCGGAACTGGATTTCCATCTCTCTTGCATAGCTGGTAAAATACTCCCTCACGAACAAAAAGAACATCACCCCATAGGCGGCGGCTATGCCATATTTCAAATTCGGCAGCGAAATCCATCGTATGACTTCATAGATACCCACCCCCGCCAGAATCATGATAGGATAATAAATTATGTTCAGGCGGTTCACATTTACATTATTGGTGGTCAGACCACACCATATGCCTGTCCCGAGAAATATGACAAGAAGCGCGGTTCCGGCCTTTTTGCGGAATTCCCCAAACAGCCCGCAGAATCCGACGGCCGCGAAAGGCATGGAAAACAGGTACATTGTCCCAAAATACTGCACATCATTCCACGGCAAATCCTTGCCCTGAAATACCGTGACCCGGAGCAGAGAATCAACATTCTGCACCAGCTGGGAAAAGATGTGGGAAGAAAAAAAAAGAATATCGTTGGAACGCACACTGTCCGGGAAATAGGGAAGTGTGAACAAGGGCGTCTCAATGGTATCCCAGCGGAAAAAATTTATGGCCATGACAGCGATGAACGGCCAAGCCACCAGAAGATAGACCGTCATCGACAACAGCGCTTCCCCAACCGACAGGCGCTTCGCCGCCAGCAGATAGATGCAGGAAACCAGCAAGAACAGCGGCATGGTATAGATGGAAATGCCATAGCAGTACATGCACAGCCCGAACGCCACCATGGACGCCAGCAGATGAAGCCGGTTCTTCTTCCCCATAAACGCCCTGTTCAAAAGGAAGACCCCCATCATGAAAAAATGGGAATACAGATTACAGTCCAGCGCCCAGCGGCTCTGCAGGACATGCCATGGATTAATCGCCGCGAACCAAAGCACAATCAAAGCCGCACATTTCCCAAAGACGTCCCCGGCAAATCCATACAGGCAGGCAAGCCCTGTAAGGCTCACAAGCAAAAGCGGCAGCCGCGCCGTGTAAGGCGAAAGGCCGAATATCTTAATAAAAGGAACCATCAGGTACGAAAGCAGCACGCTCATCTGGCCATAGCCCCACGCAGTCAGATGTACGGGAAGGCGCATCCCGAAACGATCCGTTCCATACTCCCCCAACGCTTTCGCGTCAACCGCAGCCATCGCGCCGTCCTGGTTGAATCCCCCCGGAACCAGGCCGAATTTATAGACCCGGACAAATACCGCCGCCAATACTGCCAGGGCCAGCAGGAAACGGTATGTATTGGGAGAAATGCCCGGTTCTCTCGCGGCGAATCCTCCCATTCTTTTCGACAGATACATCTTGTATACACTTATCACGCTTAAGATTGCCCCTGCCCAGAGCAGCATGCTGTTTAAAATCGTCATAAAAGGCCCTCATTCTTCGCTTATCATCAATAAACCCGCCAGCACCGGCAGCGACAGCATAATCGGAAAAACATAGCGCATCTGGACTACAGGCCCCAAAAGCATCGTCCCCATATACAGCAGAGGGAACAGACAAAATACAGCCTGCCTTTTCTGCCGCCGGTACAGAAAAACAATCCATATCAGCAGAAGAGCCCAGAGATAGAACGCGCTCCTGAACAACAACGATATGACCGGCCAATTGTAATAAGTATTCCCACTGACGATTTTTTCCAGCTGCGCTTCCAGCCAGGGAAATTTCGACTCATGTCTGATTTCTGACCCATCATCAAAAAAAGCGATATTATGGGTATAGATTGTCCCCAAACGTCCCTCTGTCCCATACCCCAGACATTCCGCATAGGATCTGTCATCCAGGAACCAATATCCCCTCGTCAGTTCAAGGAATGCATCAATATATTCATTGGGGTATCGGATTCCCAGCTGAATCCAGTCTGTGAGCAGCTGCCCCAAATGCCCATCCCAGTTTTCATAAAATGTCGTTACCGCGACTATTCCTTTTATGCCGTCCGAAATCGGCGGATAATAATCCTCCCAGCATTCCTGCGGAACATAGCGATTCAGCAGCTGCCATGTCTCATCGTCAAGCTCCCCGCCGTGATAATATCCCACCCTCGCAAATTGCTGAATCGGCACGCTGTACATTTCCACCTTTGCGATTTCAAGCTCTGTTCCAATTGCAGCCTTTATCGCCATTCCGGTTCCCTTTCCCCCTGCCACCAGAAGGACGCAGAGCAGAATCACTTTCAGTTTCTCCCTCTTCGCAGCAGCCAATGCCCACAACACACCAAAGACGGCCACTGCATAGATGCAGTTATTGCGAAACTGCATCATAAGACTGCCTTCCAGCAACAGGAAAACCGCCATCACCGCTTGTCTCTTCCCCTCGCTAAAGAAAAAGCATTCAGCCATCAACAAAATGAACAGCAGGAACAATGTGCCAAACAGGATATCCTTGGTTGCGCACAACACCAGTACCGAATTCAGCGGGAATACGCCAAAAAACAGGATTCCTGCCACTACTGCCCATCTCTTTCGCAGAATGCGGTACAGAAACGCACATGCATAGCCAGTCACCAGGGAATAGACCAGCATCTGAAACAGCGCCATACATGCCATACCTGTCTGCAGGTTTCCGCAGGCATATCCCACCTGAAGAAACAGCCAGATCACCCATGTATGTGCTATCGGCTGATAAGGCCAGAACCACGCGAATCCTTTCGAAGCTTCGCCTATCTGTCTGTGAAAATCATAGGACATGATGGCAGGATAATAGGCAAGCCACACCGGAATCAGGCACAAGAATATGGCAGCCGTACTGATTCCGAACACCTTCCATGCCTTCCGGCCGGCTTGCTGCCCCTGCAGCGGGCTGCCAGAAGGAATTTTCTCAACAACTGTGAAAAAAATATTCGCAAACGGAAATACAGCTACACTTAAAGATGCGCTGCGCAGCAGGACAAGCGCTTTTCCCCTTACCCCCAGCCCTGTCATGCCAAAGCTCTGGAGCTGGTATCCTGCAATCATCGTAACGGAAAACAGAAAGCTGACAATCGCTGCATACTTTACCCTGCGTCCAAGCTGCCTTTTATCCTCTGTCTCCTTAAGCTGCTTTTCCGTCCAGGCAAGCAGCCTGGTCAGCAATATCATCACCGGCACGCTCATAATCGAAAAGGAGGCATGCTCCATTCCCGCTATGCTGCCCAGATAACAGACCCCGCAAGTCCCCAGAAAAGCCATAACATATCTCAGCCATACGTTCTTATCTTTCCACCACTTCTTTGTGTCCATAACTCTCCTTATCCCGCCGTTCTCCTTTTTTTCTACAAATCTTTATAAAAAAAACGATAAACCTTGAATACACAAGACTTATCGTTCTCCAATGCGGAAGATGGGACTTGAACCCACACGGCATTGCTGCCACAAGATCCTTAGTCTTGCTCGTCTGCCAGTTCCGACACTTCCGCATATGCATCGCACGAGTAATATGATAGCATCATCTGGCTTAAAAGTCAATTCCTTTTTTCAAATTTTCCTGCATCTATTTTCTCGCATCACTTGTCTTTCCGATTTAGATATGCTAACATACCTAACATGCATACCACAATTTATGCCGCCGGACAAAAGAGCGGCAGAACGGAGTCCATCATGAAAAAATATATCCCATCCCTTTTATCGATTGCCCTTATCATTCTCCTGCTGGCGGCCTGCGGCTCTGGCAGCTCGGTCATCCTCCCCAAGGACGGCTATGCCGCAGGCGGAACGGGCGATACCATGCGCACCTATTTTTTCGACTATACGGTGAACAGCGCCTACACCTGCAGCAAGTATGAGGGTTACATCCCCACGCCCGGTTACGACCTGCTGGCAGTGGAAATCACCCTGAAAAATACCCTTGCGGAAAGCATCCCCATGTTCGACTGGGATTTCATCGTGCTCTATGCCGGCACCGAAAGCGAGGACCAGATTTACGACTATCCCATCACTTCCTATGAAGAGGTGGAGATTCCCGAAGCCGCGCTGCAGACCCTGCTGCCCCTGGAATATAATCTGGAAAAAGGAGAGAGCCGCACCGGGCTCCTCCTCTTTGAAGTGCCTGCCGGAGACACCGAATTCACCATTTCCTATACGGAATACTTCGACGATGACACCGCCGGCGATACTTTCTCCGTGGACATCACCGCCACGCGCAGGTAAAACAGCCGCTTAAAGGCCCCTATTCCGCGAAAAATGCCTTAAAAGCCTCAACCGCGTATTTCGTGTCCTTCACCCCCGCAGTCTCCATGGCTGAATGCATGGCCAGCTGGGGAAGGCCGATATCCACGCTGGACACGGATACATGGGATGTGGAGATGTTGCCCAGAGTCCCGCCTCCTGCGATATCCGAGCGGTTGGCATAAGTCTGGCAGGGCACCCTGGCTTTCTCACAGATGCTCCGCAGCCTGGCCGCGGACACAGCGTCCGTCGCATATCTCTGACTTCCATGGAATTTGATGACAGGCCCTCTGTTCAGATAAGGCCGGTTGGTGGGGTCGGCCTTTTCAGGATGATTGGGATGCACCGCGTGGGCATTGTCCGCGGAAATCAGGAAACTGTCCGCAATCAGCCGCAGGATGCCGCCTCTGTCAAGTCCCATGCACTCCCCGATACGCCAGAGCGTATCCTCCAGGAAGGTGGAATCCGCGCCCTGCTTCGTGCCACTGCCCACCTCCTCATTGTCGAACACCGCGCAGACGCTGATATAGCTGCCCGGCACGCTCTCCGCAAAGCCCTTGGCGGAGGCGTACACACATTGCAGGTCATCCAGTCTGGGCGAGAGCACGAACTCGCCGCCGTCCCCGAATATCCTGCCCTTTTCCCTGACATAGAGGAACAGATCGTGTCCCAGGATATCCTCCTGCTTCACTCCCACGGCTTTCGCCACGCGCTTCATCAGCGCGCTGCCTTTCTTTCCATTTACGAATTCCCCATAGAGAGGAAGCATATCCGCCTGGGGATTATATTCGATACCTTTATTAGCGTCGCGGTTCATATGGATGGCCACGCTGGGAATCACCATCAGGTCTTTCTCAAGATTGACCAGCCTGGTCTCGATTCCCCCTTTTCCCCTGACTGCCACGCGCCCTGCCACAGAGAGGGGCCTGTCCAGCCATGTGGACAGAATCATGCCGCCGTATTTCTCCGTGTTCAGCTTCAGGTACGCACCCTCCACAGCCATATCCGGCGATTCTTTCACCTTAAACGCGGGGGAATCCGCATGAGCCGCCGAAATATGGAAGCCTTTCGGCGCGTCTGTCTGGGGCATGCGGAAAGCTATCAAAGAGGAATCATTCCTCGCCACATAATACCCCTGGCCAGGCTCTGCATCCCACTTTTCCGCCTCTTTCAGCTCCCAGAAGCCGAGCTCCGCGAACACCTCTTTCAGATTCGCTACCGCCTGAAAGGCAGTGGGACTTTTCTCGATGAATTCCAGCATTTCCTTGGCGCACTTCTGATATTCTTTCCTGATCATAGTCCTCTCCTCGCCTATTCCTCTTTCCCGTACACGATGGACTGCGCCATCTCTTCCGCTTTCTCAGGGCCGCAGAAGATACCGGCGATGGCCAGCGCGAAATCAATGGCGGTCCCCATCCCCCGGGAAGTAATCACATGGTCCGAAATCTCCACCGGGCCTGCCGTGACCCGGGCGCCCTCCAGATGGCTTTCAAAACCGGGGTAGCTGCAGGCTTTCCTGCCTTTCAGAATCCCCCTGTGCCCGAAGATGCTGGGGGCGGCACAGATAGCCGCGATATATTTCCCTGCGGCATAGAAAGCATCTATCTGCTCCATCAGCCCCCCATGGGCCTCCAGATGCTTCGTGCCCGGCATCCCTCCCGGCAGCACCAGCATGTCATATGCTGAAAAATCCGCCTCCGCGAACATTTTGTCCATCTCCACCCTGATGCCGTGGGAGCCTGTGACCGCCGGCTCCTCCGTAATCGATACCATGTCCACGTCCAGCCCGCACCTGCGGCAGATGTCCACCACTGTCAGCGCCTCAATCTCCTCAAAGCCTGTCCCGAAGAAAACCGCTATCTTTTTCATCTTCGTCTACCTCTTTTCTATATTTTATAGATTCTCTATGAATCATCCTCTGCAATTCAGACAGGTTCCTGAACTGTTGCAATCGTCCTACTATTTCAGTATACATATAAATGTCAAATATTTCAATTAAAGCTTTGGAATTTATTGAAAATGTGTTATGATATAGTTATCAATCAATTGATTTATACTGCTTAACAGTTAAAATTTCCGAGTAACCTGATTATATAATGCCAGCTATATACAATTAACCAATGCAGCATGGTAAGTTCTGGCGTTATGCAGTATAACATCATTGATTAATCTGAGGGAGAGAAAAGCCATGGAAATCGAACGGAAATTTACCATCAAAGAATTGCCCGCTGACTTGGAAAGCTACCCTTTTCACCATATCGAGCAGGCTTACCTAAACGCATCGCCCGTCGTCCGGGTCCGAAAGGAGGATGACGAATACTATCTGACTTACAAGGGGAGCGGCATGATGACCAGGGAAGAGAGCAATCTGCCCCTGAATCGGGAGGCTTATTATCATCTGCGCGAAAAGTCAGACGGGCGCATCATCTCCAAAAGACGCTACCTGATTCCCCTGCCGAACCCGGGGTTCCGTGAAAGTACAGGGCTGCCCTGTCCGCCCTCGGACTACACTCTGACCATTGAGCTGGATATCTTCGACCCGCCTTTCGCGCCCTTAGTCATAGCCGAAGTAGAGTTCGGCAGCGAAGAAGCCGCTGAAGCTTTCCTTCCCCCGGACTGGTTCGACGAAGATGTCACCTACCGCCAGGAATACCACAATTCCTATATGGCACTGCAATCGTAGATTTTGGGAATTACAGACGCAAAAAGCCGCAAACCCTTGATTTTACTGAAAAAATCCTGGACTTGCGGCTTTCCTCGTCTCCTGCGGATAACAGGACTTGAACCTGCACGTCGGGTGACACCAGAACCTAAATCTGGCGCGTCTGCCAATTCCGCCATATCCGCCTGCCGCTGCTGCAGATCCCTCCCGCAGCAGCTACACCGATTATACATGCTGTTTCTGCCTCTTGTCAAGCGTCAGCCGTCATCTTCTGCAAGAAACTCTTTCTATTCCGATACCCCCAGCGTATCCTCTCCAATGTGCCGGATAATCCTCCTGTAAATCCGTACCAGGAAAAAGGTACTCATTCCCACACTGACCAGTTCGGCTATGGGGAAAGCCCACCATATCAGATTCACATTCCCGCTCAGGGAAAACAGCCACGCCACGGGCAGCAGCACGCAGAGCTGCCTCGCAATGGAGACGCACATACTGTACACGCCGTTCCCCAGCGCCTGGAACACACTTCCCACCACGATACAATACCCTGCAAAGGCAAAGCTTAAAGAAATAATCCGGAGAGCAGGAATTCCGATTACCAGGAGTTCCGCGGACGCCGCATCCGCATCGAACATGGCAATCAGCTGTCCGGGAAAAAGCTGCATGACAGCCAGCCCCGCAAGCATGATGCACACACCATACAGAATGCTGCTTTTCATAGCCTTCACCACCCGTTCCCGCTTCCCCGCGCCGAAGTTGTAGGCAATAATGGGCACCAGGCCATTGTTCAGGCCGAACACAGGCATGAAGACGAAGCTCTGCAGCTTGAAGTAAATGCCGAACACCGTCTGCGCCACACCATAGGCCTCCAGAATCAGATTCATGCCATAAGTCATCACAGAGCCGATTGCCTGCATGACAATGGAGGGAATCCCCACTTTATAGATATTCCCAATCAGCCTCATATCAGGCCGAAAGCCTTTCAAAGAAATATGCAGCTCCTTATTGAATTTCAGATTGAACAGGACAGCAAGCGAAGCCGCCACAATCTGTCCTGCAACCGTCGCGGCCGCAGCTCCCGACACGCCCATGGCCGGGAAACCCAGCAGGCCGAATATCAGAATCGGATCCAGAATCAGGTTGACGATAGCCCCTGCCCCCTGGGTAATCATGGCGTATATCGTCTTGCCCGTGGACTGGAGCAGGCGCTCGAATACCGTCTGCATAAAAATGCCGATACTGGCCGTACAGCAGATTGTCAGATAGGCTGTCCCATAATCCCGCACCTCCTGGATAGAGGTCTGGCTGGCAAAAAAAGGACGACTCACAAAAATACCAATCAGCGCAAACGCCAAAAAGCTTACGAACTCGATAAATATACCGTTTACCGCAATCTTGTTCGCTTTCCCGAAATCCCTTTCCCCCAATGTCTTCGACAGGAAAGAGTTGATGCCCACCGCAGTGCCCACGCCTACGGCAATCATCAGACTCTGGATTGGAAAGGCCAGCGACACGGCCCGCAGAGCATATTCATTGACCCTGGACACGAAAATGCTGTCCACGATATTATAAAGCGCCTGCACCAGCATGGATATCATCATGGGCAGGGACATGGACAGCAGGAGCCTGTCCACAGGCATGACGCCCATCTTGTTCTCCGGCTGTGTATTCTGTTCTTTCTGCATAGGTATATCCTCTCTTTCCTCTGTAATGATTCTTGGCATGGTAAACGGTTTCCCGCAGAATCCTGTTGGATTTAATGTGAACTGCAGAATGGGTCTGACGACCATTATAACTCTCCGCTCCGCGGTTTTCAAGCGCAAATTTTCCTTCCCCGGAACTTTAAGGGAAATTTGCCGAAAAAATTTCGAAAAAAATTTGGCGAGTATGAGATAAAACTGTTGACAAACGAAAGAATATACGTTAAAATATGATTCGTTGGTTTGAGTGTGACAGCCGACATGTGTCCGTAGCTCAGCTGGATAGAGCAACGGCCTTCTAAGCCGTGGGGCGGGGGTTCGAATCCCTTCGGGCACGTTGGGGACGTTTAGGCCGTCTGTTGGTACGGGCAAGGGTTCCATGAAAGATGTGGTGGGTATAGCGCAGTTGGTTAGCGCGCCAGATTGTGGCTCTGGAGGCCAAGGGTTCGAATCCCTTTATCCACCCTTTTACAGCAGGATATCGTTCACCGCAAGCGGGCTTTGGCTTTTTCGCAGATGTATCGCGGCGGCGCGCTTGGTGTCACATGTAGGGCTATCGCCAAGCGGTAAGGCACAGCACTTTGACTGCTGCAGACGCTGGTTCGAATCCAGCTAGCCCTGTTGGAGGGGGATATCCCCTTTTTTATGAATATGGGACATTAGCTCAGGTGGTAGAGCACTTGACTTTTAATCAAGTTGTCTGGGGTTCGAATCCCCAATGTCTCACGAAAACCCAATCCCCGGAGGGCCGAGCCCCCGGGGGATTTTCTTTGCGATATGCATGGAAACCGCATGAAATCAGCCTTTTTTGCCTTTTATCCATGTAACGAAATGTGATTTACAGTTGATGGTTGTAAATGTCTCTTTTATGTCTCGCAGCACAAAATGAAGCATTCTGAAGAGAAGAGGTCTCAGTTTTGTCATGACAGATCGGCCTGAATCAGTTGTAAAATGCGGCCTGGATGCTGTTGTATCCGGCGATGCCGTCCTCCTTCAGGCTCAACCTGCGCTGTAGGGCCAGCGTGTCCTTCCGGGCAGTCTTGCCGAACAGTCCATCTACCGCCTGGCTGCGCGCCAGGATCTCATTGCAGCGCTGCTGCCACCATTCCACCAGATGACCTTTGGAGCCCACCACATAGTTTCCCTGGGAGAGCCTTGCCTTAAGGGCAATCTGGCTGCGGACATGCTGTGTCCCGGGCCCGTCCAGGCCGTCCTCCGAGAGGGGATTCCCGTCTGCGTCCCGGTATCCGTCCGCATTTGCCGCCGCCTGGAAGCCCTGGATGTTCAGGTTGCGCTTCTGTGGTCTGTGGATTGGAACTGTGCTCTCGGCGAAATCCGTGTAGAAGCGGTTCATGTCAACGCGCCCTGCCACCCCCGGAATCCTGCCGGAAGCGGTATACTGCCAGATGTCCACTGCCCGGGTCTCGCTATCCAGAAGCGAGGATGTGTATCTGGCATACCAGACATACATCCGGCCGAGCTGCGCAGCAATCCGCTCCAGGTCAAAGTAATTGCGCATGTAATCCAGGTTGGTATAGATTACAGGGATATATCCGCCATCCCGGACTTTCTCCAGGAACGCTATGGCCATGTCCGTGGCCAATTCCCGGGTGATGGCCACGCCGTTCTTCCGTGCATAGTTCACACTGTCGTACTCGAAATCAAATGCCACCGGGCATCTCTCCCAGTACTTCGCCGCTTGGGCCATTGCGTATCCGGCCTCCGCCGCGGCCATATCCACAGTATACGCATATGAGAACCAATACAGCAGCACATCCACTCCCAGGTTGTAACAAGCCTGTGCATTAGGCACATAGCGCTGGTCGACATTGTTCTTTCCGTACCCGGCCCGGATGCCTATGCGTTTGCATCCTGCATTCCGCACGCGTTTGATGTCCACCACGCCTTGGTGGACAGATATGTCCGGCCCCTCAAATAATGCCTTATTCTCCATCTCCATCCTCCTTTGCCGCCACGTCAGCCTTCTCCTCCGCTGCCCGCTTCATATTCTTTGCCAGCGGCAGGAGGAACGGCGGCATCTTGACTCCTATATCCACTATATGCTCCAGGATGCTGATTATTTCGTTGACAACAAGCCGCACCGCCACTATATTTTATTGCTCCAATTTCATCTATTATGACGGCATGTGCATCAAGGCCGTCCAAGGTGTTCACATTGCTCCCTGACGCTCTGATGAAGTCTATATTCCCGGAAAATGCCCCTTCTCTTATCTGGCACTACACCCCTACGCGCGAGTCGCTCACCATTTTTGAGCCCCCTACGGTCTCCTGGGTGAGCGGCTTCCTGTGGTGCACGATGTATCCCGGCCTGCCGCGGCATTCCCCGCACAGGCCGCCGTCCGCCAGGATTCTGACCTTTATGTATGCGTCCCTGCACGTCAGCCACCTCTTGAATCTGTGGAATGCCTTCGCCCACTCCTGTGCCATCCCGGTCTCCCTCCATCCCTGCTGCCGCAGATATCCTCCCACGCAAAAGGACACGGCTGCTGCCGTGCCCCATATAGCGGAAGGAGCAGGCCGTTCGCGCCTACCCCTGATTCTTTTTTTGTAATGCTTCTTCTGCGCTTCCGGCCTTTCCCGGTCCCCCCTACAACGGCCTGCGTCACCGGATATCCGCTCCGATGATCATTTCCATCGCCTCATCCTTCAGCGGAGACGCCCGCCGCTACAGACGACGCATCCACCACCGCCGGCCCGTCTCCGGGGGCCTCCGCGTTCTCTGCGGCCTCCCTGGGGTCGGGGTATTGCTTTTCCTCCTCGTCCCCCCAGAGGGATTTGTGCTTCTCGCGCTTCTGGCGGCGCACCATGGCCCCTACGCTCTTGGCTGTCTGGTACATCTCCTCGCTGTATTCCATCAGCTTCTTCTCGTCAGATGCGGGCACGATATCGCCGCGCATGATGCGCCGGGCCACCTCCATGACCTTCGCCATGTCCTCGGCGTACTCCTCCGAGGCATCCGCCTGCTGGTCAGCCACCGCGGCGTTCCAGTAGGTGCAGTAGGTCTCCGTCAGCCTGCTGAGATACTCCTGGTACTCATCCTGCTTTTCATCCAGGGCCTCCAGGGTCAGCTCCAGCGTGGCCGCCTCGGTGGCGCACTGCTCCTTTTCCTCCGGCCGGATCTCCATCCGCCTGCGGAGGTTCTGAAGCTGCTTCGATATGCTGCTCTTCTCCTTCTGATATGCCCTGATCTGCTCCCTGTAGATTTCCTGCGCTTCCCCTATCTTCATAACGCCCCCTGCCTTTCCGGATAATGCCGCCGTGCTGCCCGCCCTGGCCGCCTGCCTTTACACCTATATCGTCCCGCCGTCTACCGAATGCCTTTTATTCTGCGAAATTCTACTTATTCCATGGAATGACCTATATTCCATGGAATGCCTTATATTCCATGGAATGACCTATATTCCATTATATCGTCCCATTCCCCCGAAAAAGTAAGGCTTCCGCCCGCCGAAGCCCCCGCCTGGTACACCGGTGCTTGAATTCCCGAGTAATCAGCGCTTGATGTCCGCGCCAGAACAAGGCAGAGGAAGGAGGCGATGCGGGTGCATCGCCCCCTGGCGGCAACGCAGTACCGGGGTGGGCAGCCAGGGCTGATTGCTCAAGGATTCATGCATCGGGGTACTAAGGCTCCCGCGCCTCCAGATATCTCCGCAAAATCGGGGCGTCCTCCATCGCGGCTCCCCGGAAGCTTCCGTAAAACCTGTCCGCCTCCTCATTTCTCGCCCGGATCAGATAATACTGATCTATGCCGTTCCGGCCGCAGTCCTTTTCAAGCTCCGCGAAAAGCATCTGCGCAATCCCTCTGTGCCTGTAAGCCTTCAGCACATAGACCCAGTCCACATACGCCATCCGGTAGCCGTCCTGCATGCAGCCATAGAAATGGTATTCTATGCGTCCGACTACATTCCCGTCTTCCATCGCCAGAATGGATGTGGTCCCTGTGTAAAAGGAATCCGAAACCCTGTTCCTTATCCCCTCTTCATCGACTGTTTCAGCCGTCATCTTTTCAGGTTCTTCCCTCATCGCAGTCCTCAGATACGCGATATACGCTTCCGCATTCTCCTGGCCCAAACGTTCAAATGTCATCCTTTCCCTCCTTTTTCCATGCCTGCCGCCGCATGTGCAGACATTTTCCCACTGTTCCTGAAACCGGTTACAGAAAAAGCCCGGCCACCTCCAGCTCCTGCCTGTTCGCCTCGTTGCCGTCCTCCACGCACCAGATGTTTTCCAGAACCGTCTCCATGAAAAAGAGCCTCCCGATATCCGCCTCCGGATAGCCTGTCTGCAGGCCCAACAGCCGGATGACCTCCCGGATATGCTCTCCGTCCGGACATGTATGGTCTGTGTCCAGCTCATTGAGTATGAACCTGGGCAGATCCATGATTGCCGGGCCAATGACCCCTTTTGGGTCGATCATGGCATAGCTCCCGTCAGTCCTGGACAGGATATTGTCGTGGTGCAGATCGCCGTGGAGGAGCACCCTGTCCGGATATCTCCCGAACACCTCCGCGCAGACTCCCCGCGCCTGAACCGCCAGGTCCGGAAGCTCCTCCGCCACAGGATTCTGCCTGCAATACCCGCAGATCCTCTCCAGCCAGTCCAGATAAGTCCCGCCCTCCTCCGCAGGCAGATGTATCCCGTCAAATACCCCGGAAAATATCCGGATCCGCTTCTCCAGGGACGCTTCCCTGCGCAGCACTGTCCCCGGGATAATGCGCTCCTCCAGAAGAAGCCCGGCACTCTCCTCATAGGCGTATACTTTACAATTATACGCGCCCGACAGCCCTGCCAGCATATGATGTTCGGATTTCAGCTGCCCGATATTCCGGTCGATTTTCAGGATGACAGGGCCGAACTGCCGGGACTGTGCGGAGAAGACCGCCTTTGCGGGATACCGGTAGATCTCTTCGAAATGGCCCAGCTCCCATTTTTTTGCCGCATGATCTATCCTGCTCTCCATTCCGTTCTCCCCCTCCCCGTCATTCCATCAGCGATTCCAGGTACACCGCGATTCCGTCCTCGTCATTGCTGCCAATCACGAGATCCGCCGCTTCCTTTACCACGTCCAATGCATTCCCCATGGCGATTCCTCTGCCGCACAGCCGGAGCATCCCCATATCCGCGTAGTCGTCCCCAAAGGCCGTGACTTCCCCCAATCCAATCCCGCAGGCAGCGCATGCTTTCAATATCGCCGCTTCCTTGGTGACTCCCTTTCGGGTGAATTTATACCAGTATCCATCGGAGAACCGTATGCAATCGCAGTCATCCAGCAATTCCGCCAGCCTCCGGGCCTGACTGTCATCGAAAATCTCCACGCACATCTTCAGGGAGTTCTGCCCGAAATCCCGGAAATCCGTATAGATGCTGTCGCCCCAGCTCCTGTCCTGCTCTTTCGGATCGGTTCTGTAATTCCAATAGTGGGAATCTACCGTGTCTATGGTTATCTCACAGTCCATGCCGCATATGTTTCTGGCCGCCGCAATCATCTGTCTCGTCCGCTCCGCTGAAAACTCGGCCTTGTATATGTATTCGCCCCCGCGCTTTATCAGGGCACCGCCGCTGGCGATCAGGATGTCAGGGCGCAGCGCGTCTATGAACGACAGAGCGGTTTTCTCTCCCCTGGACGTGGACACGCCTATCATCATACCCTTCTCCCTGCATCTGTCCAGGGCCCGCAGCGTCCTCTCCGTTATCCTTTTGTCACTGCGAAGCAATGTGCCGTCCAAGTCGAACAAAAGCAGTCCGCACGTTTCCATTCTATGCGCCTTTCCGTCAGGCCTCCACTTTCTTTTCGCCTGCATCCTCAAAATGTATAGTACATGAAATTACCGTTTTTGCGGAATCCATAATCGGTATACAGCAGCACGCCCATGTCGGATGCCATTATCTGCACAGTGCCGCATGATGCCGGGCCGCTGTACTGCCCTCCCGTCCATCATGCTCGTGATTCTGTCCTCATCATGATTGCTAATCTTTGCGATATCCTTTTGTCCGTGCAAAGCAATGACCTCAGCCCTGTTTTTCATCAATCCACAGGATGGTCTCCCATACCTCCTGGCCATTGTTCTTCTGTTTTGTGCCGGGCGTGCTTCTTCCGCTGCGTATATAGCCAGTCAGAATCTCCCGCAGCGTTACGGCCATCTCGGGATACTTTGCTATGACATTTTGGGTCTCCCCGATGTCCGTCTCCAGGTCGTAAAGCTGAAATTGCGGAGCGTCCTCCGGCTCCTCGCCAGGCTTAGGGTAGGACCAGCCACCGGATTCCGGACACATCTCCAGCTTCCATTTCCCCTTTCGAATGGACAGGGAGCCGTCTATGCTCTGATGCACGATATCCTGGCGCACTTCTGTTCGTTCCTCCGTCCACAGGGGGAGGTTGCTTACACTGTCCTCCCCCTCGTTTTCCTTCAGCGCGACGTCCAGGCAGTCCGCTATGGTCGCCAGGAAATCTGACAGGCATACCACTGCGCCGGATACGCTGCCGCCCCTGATTTTCTCCGGCCACTGTACGATATACGGAATCCTGTGTCCGCCCTCATAGATATCCGCCTTGGCGCCTCTGAAATGGTAGCTGGGGCTATGCCCCTTCGCCTTCAACTCCTGGAAATCCACAAAAGGACTGCAACCGTTATCCGAGGCGTATGCCAGGATGGTGTTCTCCAGCAGCCCTGTCTCTTCCAGTTTCCTGCTGATCCTCCCTACCACGTCGTCACAGTGTAGGACAAAGTCCCCATATTCGTTCGTCCCGGATTTTCCCAGGAACCGCCCGGCCGGCAGGATAGGCGCATGAGGGGCCGGCATGGCGAAATAGATGAAGAAGGGGGCTTCCCGGTATTCCTCTATCTTTTCTAATACCTTATCGCAGAAATCATCCAAAACATTTTCATGGATGAAATCGGGGGCGGTAGGCCCTTCCCGCCAGAATTTCTTGCCCGTCCCTTTCGTCACCCGATCCGGCAGCGCTGTAAAGCGATTGTTCTCAATATAAATATAGGGCGGCATGTCCAAAGAGCCGCTGATTCCATAGTAGTAGTCGAAACCGTGCTCTGTGGGGGAGCCCTTGATCGATCCGGCATAATCGACCCCGTCACAGGCAGCAAAGCCTTCTTTCTCATAAAAGCCATCTGTCTTGGCAAAGTCCATCCCCAGATGCCATTTTCCCACCATGCAGGTACGGTATCCTTGGGACTGCAGCATGCTGGCTACCGTGGTGCGCCCTTCCTCCAGAATCGGAGCGGAATATCCCCCAATCACCTCCGACTTGAGAACCGAGCGCCAGTTGTACCTCCCTGTGAGAAAGCCGTACCGGGAAGGGGTACATACCGCCGCAGTGGCATGGGCATCCGTAAAACGCATTCCCCTTTCACACATGAGATCCAGGTTCGGCGTGGTAAAGGGACATTTTTCATTAAAAGCGGAGATGTCTCCGTAGCCCATATCATCGGCCAAAATATAGATAATGTTCGGTTTTCTGTCTGTTCTATCCACCGTCCTTCCTCCTGCCCCTTCCCTCCGTGTAAGTTCCGTCTGCATTGTCAGAGAAGTCCAAATTACGGCTTTATCTGCACCTTCTTACAGACATGGTTATTTTATATTTCGGAACAGGGAGGCGTTTTCTTAACACGATTCTATTTATACTGCTTAACGATTTCACTTGCCGTGAAACCAGACTGCATAACGCTGGCTGGTTCAATCGCATGATTACATTAGGCAGGATTCAGCGTTATGCAGTATACCTTTCCCGCCATCCCCTTTTGAACCGGAGCGGCACATAGCTGCGCCACGCATCCCTCCGTGCCCCATAAGCCTTCACTCCGGAACCGAGACGCCCTCTTCGGACAGGTACCCCCTGGCCAGGGAACAAGCCCCCTCCACCACATTTCCCCCTTCCGCGTCGATGCCGCCCGTAAAGCTGACTACAACCACGTCTCCGACAGCAATGCCCTCGAACTCTATGTGGCGGCTGATCCGCACGTCATCCAGATAGATTTTGAAGCGCATGCCCTCCTTTTCGTCAGAGCACAAAATGGTATCATCCACTAAAATATACCGATCCGTGATTTCGGCAAGGGTACCGGCAAGGGAGGATGTGTAGGGCTCCGGCTCGGCTTCGATACCGTTTTCGGCCGCGTAAGAGAAGATCCGCTCCGCGGCTTCCCTGCCGATACGGAAGAGATAGGCATAATCGAATACGTTCGTCCAGATATAGCCGTCCTCCGTGACGCGGAACACCCTCTTGTAGACGCCCAGCGCGTCAGAGGTGGCGGTGAAGCTCAAGCTCCTGCCGTTTTCGGTCCAGCCGTCATCCTTGATGAATTCAGCGCTTCTGCAGGCGTTCAGCACCTCCCAGACATATGCGTCATCCTTTAGCCTGAAATGCCCCTTTTCCTCATATCCGTCATATTCCGTAAAATGCTCCAGGGGCAGGGTACGCTCCAGCGAATAGTCGTCCAGCATCTGGCCCAGGTCTGCCGGAGGCGCATATCCGCCATGACCGAATACATAGTATCCCCCGTCCAGCTCTGCCGCCACGATTTTGTCTTCCGAAATCCCGATGACCCGATGCACCTCCACTGTCATATGATGCTCCTGGCCGGTATAGGCATCATAGCCCCCCACATCATATCTGCCCAGCGCATCGCCGACACGAGAGGCCGCGACAGGCCCTCTCGAAAGGAATTCCTCTCCGTCCATGGCCAGGGTAGTGTACTGCTCGGAAACCGTCTTATATTCCCAAGGCCATTCCATGGCAGACTCGCCTGCCGTGATATCCATATTTTTGTACTCCCGCGGAATCCCTCCTATGGAGACCCGGACGGAATCATCCTTCCGGGGAAGCTCTATCCCCGCAATGGCCAAAAGGGAGAGGCATGCCGCCGCGGCGCACCATCTCAGCCAGGCCGCCCTTCTCCTTTTCGGCATAGCGTCCGCCGCCTCTACATAGGCAGAATCAATAAGCTCCATCTTGTCCAAAAGCTCGTTTCCCCTCATATCCAGTAGCCCTCCTTTTCAAGATACGCGCGAAGCTGATTGCGGCATCGAAAGAGCGTGGTCTTCACCTTGCTCTCCGACAGTGAAAAGCGTTGGGAGATGTGTGCAATGGAATCCAGATACCAGTACCGGCGTATGAAGATGTTCCTCTTCTCCTGGCCCAGCGTGCCGAGGAACCCGTTGATCGCTTCGCGGAGCGCCATGTCGTCCACGCGGCTTTCCACATCGTCCGGGGCCGGGATGCATTGCTCCATCTCCGCGCTGAGTTCACAGATGAATGCGCTTCGCTTCAGTCGGCTGCGGCTGCGGCAGCAGTTCAGGGAGATATGGCGGGTGATCCGCGCCAGAAAAGCGTAGAGATAGCTTCTGGGTTCGTGGGGCGGAATCGCGCTCCAGGCTTCCATGTAAGTATCGTTTTCGCATTCTTCGGCAGTCTGTGGGTCATTGACAATCCCATAGGCCAAGGACCGCAGACGGTTCCCATATTTTTCAGATGTATGCCGCACGGCCGCCTCGTCGCGGCCCAGGTACAGGTCGATGATCTTGCTGTCCTCCAAGGCTCTCGCCCCCTTTCTCTTCCTGCCGGAACGCCTCTACCTTAATAAGCACCGTTCCGGGTGGAAAGGTTACCGGGTCTCCGGAATCTTTTCGTCATCAGCGCAAAGAGGGAATACCCGAAGATATCCCCTCCCTACATGCCGAATCACGCTTATTGCTATTCATACAGAAAAGTCAAAATGCCCGCATGGAGGCAACTGTGAACTCATTTAATCTGGCCCTTACCTCTTCTACGTCCAACAGGAAATCTCCCATTTTTTGCTGATACTTATGCCTTTCCAGTCCCGGTATGTGCCTTTCCGGATTCTGAGCCGGAAAGGCAGTATGGGGTCTGTTTTCTCAAAGAATAGGATTCCCTCATCCTCCTCAAACATAAGGCCCGCATGGAATTGAACACCGTTCCGTCCTCAACGCCCCATAGGGTGACCAAATGCACCGGCCCTGCCCCGAACACCGCGCCATTGTCCTGCCGCAGCCCCACTCTTTTTCAGCAGCCAGAGGAATGCTCCCAGGCCCCCGGCATTTCACCTGAATCACCGACAACCCACATTTGTTCCAATACCTTCCGGGACATCGGACAGACATTCCCATTGCTTATCAAAAGAATTCGCCCTAAATAGGTAACTTCCTTTTCCTTGACAAAAATAGCGCTTTCATCTTCCATAGCGCAGATAGGCAGATTCTGTTCCATGGAAATCTGCGACAAAATCTGCAGCAGCTCCCGGTTTTCCTGCGCTGCATGCGCCTTTATAGTAATATCGGCCAATCCCAGCCCCTCATAAGGCACATGGGATTCCCATATGTCCAGGGCCCGTTTTGCCATGTTGCCCGCGCCTGCGCTCACCCCTAAAACAGCAACGGCGCTTTTGCGGATTCCATCCCATATGTCTTTGTCGCGAATCAGCTGAAACTGCCGGACCCCATGGCCGCCCATCAGAAAGATGCAGGACGCCTCCTGAATAAGCCGCCTGGCATCATCCACAGCCGTCCTGCCGTCAATCACGCTGTATCGCCCAAAGGGCATGCCGCATTCCTCAAACATGGCATGCATTCCGGCGGAGTCGCTGTCATTCCTCTCATAATCGGATGGCCATGCGCTTACAAAAACAAGGCTATCCCGGACAGCCAGCTCTTCCCGGAGCCGTTCCGCAATGCCAACCGGAAAATGATGGGTCGGAAAACCGCTGAAAAATCCTAAAAATCGAGCATGCATCCCTGACCTAGCCCTCCCTGAAAAAATCTTCCGCCAATATTGCATACATTACCTTGTCAAATATTCCATTGTTGCATTTACATCCCTGCCGCAATGTCCCCTCCCACTTCATGCCGGCCTTTTCCTGCATTTTACCGGAAGCCGGATTTTCATTTGCATGCCAGGCATAGATTCGGTTCATCCCGACTTCTCGAAAGAAAAACTCGATGACCCTTTTGGTCGCCTCCGTCATCAGGCCCTGATTCCACCAGCTCCGCCCGATCTCACATGCTAATTCGACCTGGCGCAGCTCATCGTCCGGATGCATTCCGAAATATCGTCCGATCACTTCTCCAGTCTCCTTTAGCTGAACGGCCCAGCTATAGCGGTCACTCTTCTCATACGCGCCCAGCCAGTTGTGCGTGAACATATTTGCGTTCGTCATCACATCCGCGATACAGTTCATTGGCGCATAATTTGTCCATTTCCAGACTTCTGTATCATTCCAGCAATTATAATAAATCTGTTCCAGGTCTTCTTTTTGAAATCGCCGCAATATCAGACGCGGTGTCTCCAGATATACAGTTCCCTTATGCGTCATCGCTTCTCTCCTACCTCCTGGCAAAATGGCTCGCGTTTGGACGCCGCTTTACTTAGATTCGACAAGTTCATCAGCCCCATGAAAAGCATCTATGGCATATCTTCATTCAAGCATGCACCGCTTTTGCGACTTACTTTCTCAACACAGAATGATATTACTTCTTCCTCCTGATATCTGGGGCTTATGGCTGCCCTGCGCCAGCTGATATTCCATATTTCCATCTGTTTCCAGGAGCCTTTTCTCCACTTCGTCACACACATAATAATATTGCCTCCCAATCTTGCGGTAATGGCAGTATGTGTTCAAAAAGCCCTTAACCTGCGTATATCAATATTCAGATATTGCCACCACATAGAAAAAAAGTCCGCACGCCTCGTCATCCCACCTTATGGTTGATATACTGCACTGCTGCTCTCCCATCCGTCTCCAATATCATTTTCGAAACGGAACCAGCGGTGCCGTGAAAACGCCGCCTGGCGATATCCCTGAAAGAATCGCCCATCAGCATGGCCTGCAGAAAGCTCAGAGCAGTGCCATGGGAGACGATCAATATCTTTTTACCTCGCCACTTCCATCGGTAGTGTCAATTACTACCCTATTTTCGTTGCTAAAACATTGATTTATTGGGAGTTTGCAATAAAAAGAGCATTGCCCTCCCTTTTTGATGTATAATGAGTTCACCACAGACCATTACCTCGAAAGGAGCCAATGCCCATGGACATTATACATTATCTGCTACAACTTATTCAATACCTTTATCAGCAAAACTGCTGGCTGATCATGTTCATCTGCAGATACATCCCACTCAGACAGTCCAAAGAACCGGAGGTTCAATATATGCCAGCAAAGCCAGTCAAAGCGAAAGAGCAGTGCCGTCTGGTCATGGAATGTCGCTCCAGTGGCCTGACAGACCACCAGTGGTGCAGGGAGAAAGGCATCTGCCCAGGTACATTCTACGGCCGGATGCGCAGGCTCCGCCAGAAAGGATATCAGGGCATACCGGAGCTGGTTCACAGCCAGCGTGTAAGCACAAAACAGGAGATTGTCAGGATAGAGCCTGACATCCGGCAGGGACGGGATGCCTCCCCCGCCTCTTTTGGAGACTGCGTGTCCGGCATTCTCGGTTCCAGCCATGGAACTATCCGTAGCCGGTGTGGTACTGCGCATCCCCAACGGGACAAATCCGGCGCTGCTGAGAGAAACCGTCCGCCTGATTGGAGGCGGATCATGTTAGGAGATATTTCGGCTACGGACGAGATTTATATCGTCTGCGGCTACTTAGTACAAAAGGGCCGTTACTCGGCCTTTTCTTTCACCTGTTCCGGCTTCTGCCTGCCCTCGGTGTACTCAACTACTTTGTCATTGTTAACCTATTAGTTACGATAATTGTTAAACATGGAAATAGATTTTGGCTTGTCTAACTTTCCTATTCTTCAACAGTAAAAATTTCCTCGATTGAAACATGAAATACCTTTGCAATGTTCCATGCCAAAACCAATGATGGATTATATTTACCCTTTTCAAGATTTCCAATTGTTTCTCTGCGAACTCCAACCAAATTTGCTAAATCTTCCTGTTTCATATCAAATCTTGCTCTGAACTCTTTTATCCTGTTCTTAATCATTTTTTGTATTAACCCTCTCTTTAATTTCTAAAGCAAAGGTAGAAAAAGCAAATATCGCTATTGAAATACCAAATCCTAATGCTGTTCCGGCAGCTAAAGGATTGCTGCTCATCTTAAAATAAGACAAGGCAAATGTAGCAGCAGTTGTAATGAAAAGATTAGCAAAGAAAGCCCATGAAGCACACCTTTTTATTGTATCAACAAACATTTCATCGGGAGTCACCCAAAAATACTCAAAAAATAGGACAAAAGCAAAAAACGATAGAAACAAAGGTTCGCTCCCAATCAATCCCCATACGCCTAACAAAGAAACAAATCCAATACAGCCATACCAATTTTTCATAATTCATTCTCCTTTTTTGTTTGTGGTATATTTCGCTCTTTATGTTATAAATATACCACGTTAGAAAATGAGTGTCAATAACTTATAAAGAGAAATATGAGGTATGAGAGGGATTCCGTAGTAGTCGGCATTCGTGGGAAAATCTAAACTTTTGGATTTTCCCACAATGCTTGTCTTTTGGGCTTTGTTTTTTGGTTCGGAATAGTGTGGTGCTGGCGGGGGCGCAGGAAGCTGTAGCAGGCGACCCAGAGGGCCAGGTCATAGCCGGGGGCACCATCGATGCTGTCGAAGCCGTTCGCAGGCCTGTAGGAGGCCTTGTAGGTGCGGTTGAGCCTTTCAGTCATCTGCCTGAAGGGACGGAGCTCCTTCGATACCTCGTCGCCATCGGTGAGGCCGGTGACCCGGGTGATGGTGAACCTGAACTTTTCGCCGAACTCATGGAAGAACTGCCGGGCGGGCCAGGGGGTAGGCGCTGTAGCCATCGGCGATGAAGCGGAAGCCTTCCGGGAGCTCCCTGAGGTGTCGGAAAGCCATGCGCAGGCGGCGGCTGTCCTGAGGGGAGAACCCGGCAATTTTTTACAACCACTATTTTGAAAAACCGCCCGCTGTTACCAGCACCGAACGGCTTTGGATATATCCCGGAGGGATACAATAGGTCTGCAAACTTACAAACATTGTATCATCTCCGGGAGTTTTCCGCCGCCTTGGCCCTGTCCGTCCCGTTCCCCCGCGGGGCAGGACGCTCGCAATCCGGTCAGTCCTTTTCCTCCACATTATAATATTTCGCCTGCGCATTCCACATCTTCGCGTAGCTCCCGCCTGCGGCGAAAAGGGCTTCATGGCTTCCCTGCTCCGCGATTTTACCGTCTTCAAAAACAATTATATGGTCGCAGAACCGGCAGCTTGCCATCCTGTGGGAAATATAGACGCTGGTTCTGCCCTGTACCATTTCACGGAACCTGGCATAGACTTCCGCCTCCGCCTTCGGATCCAGTGCAGCCGTGGGCTCGTCCAGAATCACCACCGGCGCGTCCCTGTAGAGGGCACGGGCCAGCGCCAGCTTCTGGGCCTCTCCGCCGCTGATTTCCACGCCGTCCCCCATGTCCTTGTAGAGATAGGCGTCCAGCCCTCCGGGCATCCCGCGCACCATGGAGCCCGCCTCCGCCTGCTCCAGCACCTCCCAGATCCTCGTCTCATTCCGCTCTCTCCCCGCCGTGACATTCTCCCACACCGGGAAGGCGAACAGCTTGAAATCCTGGAACACCACTCCGAACAGGCTTCTGTACTCCTCTTCGTCATACTTGCGGATGTCCACGCCGTTCAGGGTGATGCGCCCGCTGGCAGGCTCATACAGGCGGCATAAAAGCTTGATGAAGGTGGTCTTCCCGGCGCCGTTCCGGCCCACCACCGCCAGCTTCCCCCTGACCCGAATCCTGCAGTCCACATCCTTCAGCACCAGCTTCTCCGTGCCCGGGTACCGGAAGCTCACATGCTCAAAGGCAATCTCATACTCTCCATCCGTGCGCTTTTCCACCGGGATGGAGCCCTTCACATGCAGATTCTCCGTGTCCAGAAAGGCCAGGAACTCCTCCATATAAGTACATATCTTCTGCAGATCCCCGTGGACTGCGATCAAGGTGAAACAGGCTCCCCCGAACTGGTGCAGCGCCCCCACGTACTGGGTAAAAGCCCCCACTGTCACAGCCCCTGTGACCACCTTCAGAGCCGCCAGCAGATAGGCTCCCACAATGAAGACGCTGTCCACCAGCCTGTTGGCATTACCCTGTTTCCTCTCCACATCACAGGCATCGGAAAAATGTCCCCAGGATTTCTTCAGAAAGACGGAGAGATTCTCCAGAATCATATCCTGCATGCCATAGATGCGAATCATCTTTCCCGCCTTGAAGTTGCCCAGCACTTGCTGGGTCAGGTACATCACCCGGTCTTCCACACCCGTATGGGACTCGAAAAGCGCCCTCCGCTCTTCCGCGAACCGCCGGAACGCCCTGTATGCGCCGAATACCGTCCCCGCCATCATCCCCGCCAGCAGCGCCGCCGAGGGCACCGGCGACGCAAGGGCTCCCAGGACGCCGAACCCCGCCCCTGGCTTTCTCAGGCACAGATGCGCCACAAGGGAAACAGAAAGCAATAGATTCACAATCGCTTTCAGAATCTCATAATAATGATACAGCAATGTCCCCAGGCCGCCCTGCATGTCCGATGTGCGCTCCGAAAACAGAAGCTTCTCCGCCACCTCCGGTCTCTCCATGGTCTCATAATCCATGGAAAAAGCTTTTCTGCGCAGCCAGACATAGAACACCAGCCAGATTTTCCTTTGAAGACATTGTAGTCGTCTTTGAATCAGCCGCGAAGCCAGGCCGAAGAACAGATTCGCCAGCAGCAGCATGAGCGCCGCTCCGGCTGCCTGACGGTATTGTCCCGCCAACAGGGCGTCCACCAGCCCCGCCGTCAGGAACAGCCCGATATAAATCTGCCCCAGGGAAAGAACCAAATCCAGCAGATACATAGGAATCACGATGGAATCTTCGGCATGGATCATTTTCAGCAGCCGAAAGCCTGTCTTATGAATGGATCGGAATGTATTCATGACTACTCCTTTTTCACTTATTCCGGGCACCCGTCAGACAGATGCCATTCCTTCCGGAACCCTGTCCACAGATTCCGGATTCTTCTGGTAGTATCTGGCCTGCAGGGCAAAAAGCTCGGCGTAGGGCCCGCCTTCCCTCATCAGGCTCTCATGGCTCCCCTCCTGGACGATCCGCCCTTCTTCCAGGAAAATGATCCTGTCGCAGAACCGGGTGGAGCTCAGCCTGTGGGAGATGAAGACCGCTGTTTTCCCCTGAATCATCTCGTCATATTTTTCATACATCTCGCTCTCCGCGATTGGATCCAGGGCGGCAGTGGGCTCGTCCAGGATAACTACAGGTGCGTCTTTATACAGTGCCCTGGCCAGCATCAGCTTCTGCAGCTCCCCTCCGGAGAACGTGACGCCCTCCGGATCCATATCCTTGTCCATGCTGGTCTGCTCTTTCTTCGGCAGCGACTGCACCCGTTCCAGGAGCCCCGCGTCCTCCAGGCTCTTGCGCAGCCTGGGGCCATCCTCCTCCCCCGCCTTTACACAGGTCACATTCTCCGCCACAGGGAAGGCAAAAGTGAACACGTCCTGGAACACCACGGCGAACTCTCGAAAGACCTCTCTCTGGGACAGATCCTGAAGCTCCTGTCCGTCCAGGCAGACCTTTCCGGAAGTGGGGCGGTACAGTCCGCACAGAAGTTTGATCAGCGTTGTCTTCCCGGCTCCGTTCAGCCCCACCAGCGCCAGCTTCTCCCCGGCCCGGATCGTCAGGTTCAGGTCATGGATCGTATCCTCTCCGGAATGCCCTTCTTCCGGGCATTCCATGTTCCCTTCATACCGGAAACAGACATGCTCCAGCCGTATCTCATGGAGCTTTCCCGCCCGCTTCGGCCCCGGTTTCCCCTCTTCCACGATTCCGTATGACATGAAGTCTCGATAATTTTTAATTATTTTTTCGTTTTTCGCCAGATTGATCACCGCTTCCAGAAAACCTCTCACCCAGTTCTCAAACCCCGCTATAATCCCCAGATACAGCAGAAAAGCCGAGAGAGCCAGTCTGCCCGCCGCCATCCGGCCAAGGAGCCATCCGTAGACCGCCACGTTCCTGGCAAAGGAGAGCAGATGGTTCGCGATGCCCGCTGCCGTATACCCCTTCTCCTGCCAGTCCAGCAAAGAGACGCTTCTCTCTATCATCTGATAGAACGTCTTCAGGAACCATTTGTCCATCCCGTACATCCGGATGTCTTTCCCGTTTTGGGGGACAATGGATTCCCTCCTTAAGTACTGGAATCCGCTCCACTTTCCATCTATCTCATCCTCTGCCCGGAGGGCGCGCTTTTCCGCCACCCCATGGAACCATGTGACCAGGAGGGTCTGGGACACCAGAAGGAGCAGCAGAAAGATGCTTTCCCGGCCCACAATGGCCCCATAGACCACAAGGCCGCACAGATTGAGCAACAGGTTCCAGAAGCTCTTGGCATAGGCTTCTATGCCGAAGTGATTCCCATTGTATACATTCCGCTTCGCCGCTTCCCACATCTCCCGCCCTTTGGCAGTCTCCAGGCTCTGACCGTCCATCTCCAGGGTCTTGCGGTTGAACTCGTACATGATGTCAACGCGGAACAGGAACAGGGTTTTGTCCCGCATGGCGCGCAGATGCCCCTGGAGATACCGGGCTGTCTGCAGCAGAATCACGTACCCGGCCACCAGCAGAAGAATCTCCCCCGGCGCCCTCCCGCTCACCAGACAGGCCGCAACGGCTCCGGCCAGCGCGGCTTCCAGAAAGGGAAGGAGCACGCCGAACACCAGATCCCCGCCGCAGAGGGCAAATGCCCCCGGCCCTTCCTCCTGTCCCAGGCGGCGGAATACGTACCGGCAGTTGTCCCATTTATCCCTGATCCGCTTTCCTCTGGCCTGGCCTCCTTCCGCTTGCCCTCCTCTGGCATGCTTTCTTCTCATCTGCCTTCTTCTCGTCTGCCTTCTATCCTGTCGTCTGTCTGAGTTCTTCTGTTTCCACATGCCGCTCCCTTCCTATAGCACAGTGTTTTTCTATTCTTCCATCTGTAATAGCTTGATGCCAGAATCAAAACCATATGCAAACACGAATTGTGTTAATTGTTTGAAAATTGTTCGCCAAATTCCCATGCTTTTATCGGGTATGTCCACTGATAACCTTTTGCCCCAACATCATGGCTTAGCAGTATAGCGAAATCTATCGCGCTAAACCAGTCAGCTGAGTATGGCATAGAATCAGATTCATTTATAATACTGCTCCTGAGACCGCCACAGCTGGCAGTATTTCCCAGGGCAGCTTTCGCTGTGAAAGTATTGTATCTGGCCTGCTTTCGCATATGGCGGAGCATTGGATGCATGGCAGTTCAGGAAACAACCTCCGGGAGACCATCTCGGCTTCTCTGGCTCACATTATAAAACAGGAACCTTCCTTTGTGGAGGTTCCCGCACGAAATGCCGTATTTTTTTCACGAAAAGTCAGCCTGTTCCAGGGGCAGAGTCACCTCCGCCGCGAATATCCCCGGCTCATTGGCCAGGTTCAGGTAGCCGTGGTACTTGTCCACCATGGCCTTCACCCGCTTCATGCCCAGGCCGTGGTTGCCGCGCTTCCTGCTGATATAGTTCCTCTCGTCAAAGTCCGGCTCCTCTCTGGCGGAGTTCTGGACGGACAGGTAGAACTGGCTGGTGTTCACCCTCATGTACACCCTCAGGAAGCGGGCTCCCTCCTCCATCCGGCCACAGGCTTCGATGGCATTGTCCAGAAGGTTCCCCAGGATCACGCACAGATCCACGTCCGCCACGGAGATCCGCTCCGGAAGCTCCGCCTTGCAGTTCACGGAGATTTTCTGCCGCCTGGCCAGGGTCAGCTTGCTGTTCAGGATGGCGTCCGCCATCAGATTCCCCGACTTCACCAGCGTGTCCACCCGATCCAGCTCCCTTTCCAGCTTGTCCAGGTAGGCCCCGATCCCCTCCAGGTTCCCCATGGTCAGCTGGGCCTTCATCACTTGCATATGGTTGTGGTAGTCATGCCGCCAGCCCCGCATGTCCATGTAGATTTCCCGGATTTCCCCATAGCTGTGTTCCATGAGCTCCTTGCGGAACGCTTCGGTGCGGAATTCATACCCTTTTTTATAAAAAAACAGCGTTCCCTCCACTGTCAGGAACAGCAATGCCGCCAGCGCAGCGCCGCCCCACAGGAACGCGCCCCTGAGCCCGTCACCCATCTCCACCAGATCCGTGCAGCCTGTCACCCAGGAAAACCCGCCCAGCGCCAGAAATGACACAGCTGTCAGAATGGCGTTGACCGGTCTCAGACTGTCACGCTTTCGGGACAGCAGTAACAGGAAAAGGTACAGGACAATTTCATGGGCACAAAAAAGATACCCTTCCGGCAGCGCGGTTCCCAGCTTTCCGCACAGCCCCGGCAGCCCGGAGATTCCGGCCATGCACAGGCCCGGCAGCAGAATCCGCCGCCACTGTCCGGCAAACGCTTCCTCGTCGAAGAACAGGTCGTACAGCTCCGTCAGCCCCATGGCCAACAGCCAGCCGAACCAGAGGGGATACCAGAGAGAGCCGCACAGGCAAAGCGCCGCCAGACAGAATCCGATCACACGCCTTCCGGCCCCTTTCTCCAGGCAGCCCACCTGTTCCACGTAATACCAATACAGGATCAGCCACAAAGCCTGAAAGATTCCCCGGGAGATTTCCCAGAACTTCTCTGCTTCCATCTTAGCCCAAACTCCTTTCCGGCTTTTGCATTCCATCCGGTGTATTTTGTCGGCAGATTCGCTCACGCCTTCTATCTCACGCTATATCCAGGCCCGACATCGCTCATGGCTTCTGCCCCCACCGCGGCCAGGCTCGGCCCAGCTCACGTCTTCTGCCATCCCCGATAGTAGTCCAGATACGCCTGGTTCAGCGCTTCCCAGCGGTTCCGGGCCACGGGGAGGGATTCTCCGGTGTCCATGGTCACTTCTTTCCTGGCAATCCGGCCCACATGGCCCAGGTTGACCAGGTAGGAGCGGTGGATTTTGAAGAAAGTCCCTGTCTGCTCCCCAATCCGTTCCTCCAGCTCCCGGATTCCGATTCTGCTCCGCAGCGGCTCCCCGGCCCGGACGCAGTGCACCTGTGTATTATGCGCATCGCTTTCCAGGTAGCAGATGTCCCGCAGCTTCACCCTGGCGGCCCCCCAGGGGGTCTCCACCAAAAGCACAGGCCCCTCCTGGCCGCAGCGCTCCCAGGCCCTGTCCAGACAGGCAAAGAGTTTCCCCTTCTCCACCGGCTTAATCAGATAGGACACGGCTTCCACTTCATAGCCCTCCAGGGCGTAGTCCGCGAACCCGGTGACAAAAAGAATCTGCACGCCCGCTCCCTTGTGCCGGAGCCTGCGTGCAAGCGAAATCCCGTCCATACCGGGCATATCGATATCCAGCAGCACGATATCCGCCGCTCCCTCCTCCCATGCAAAAAGGAGCTGTTCCGCGTTCTGGAATCTATCTGTCCTAATTTCCATTTTCTTCTCCGCTGCCCACTCTCTCACATAGGTCTCCAGCAGAGAAAGCTGCAGCGGTTCATCATCGCATATCATGAAGCGCAGCATGCTTCTGCCCTCCTCTTTCCGGCAACCGTCCCTGGACATGGCGTGGGAACTGTCGGAAAATAACTGATGCATTGTAGACAATTCCTACTCTGCCATCGGCTACCGTTGCCGCTGTATCACCCTAGCCCTCGGCCACCGATGCCGCTACATCCGCAGCAGCCACAATCTCAGGGCCGTCTGCCGCTTCCGCATTCTCTGCCACTTCCTGGGAATCGTCGTATTCCTTCTCTTCCTCGTCTCCCCAGAGGGAATCGTATTTCTCCTTCTTCTGCCTGCGCACCATGGCGCCTACGCTCTTCGCTGTCTGGTATATTTCTTCACTGTATTCCATCAATTTCTTCTCATCCGATGCGGGGACGATGGCACCGCGCATGATGCGGCGGGCCACTTCCATGATTTTGGCCATGTCCACCGCATACTCCTCAGCCGCGTCTGCCTGTTGATCCGCCACTGTGGCGTTCCAGTAGGCGCAGTACTGGTCTGCCAGTTGGTCGAGATAGTCCTGGTATTCCTCCTGTTTCTCGTCCAGCGCTTCCAGGGTCAGTTCCAGCGTGGCGGCTTCTCATCTATACCGCTCCGCGCCCTCCGGCGTGGCTTCCATCCGCTTGCGGAGATTCTGAAGCTGCTTTGATACGTCCGCCTTTTCCTTTCGGTACCTTTGCACTTGTTCTCTGTAGATGCTCTGAGCTTCTCCTATCTTCATAACTATCCCCCTGCCTTTCCGGACGATATCACTACGTCGCCGCATCATCGTTTTTCCGTTCACATATTACTATTTATCCATGGACTGCTCTCTATCCATTATATCGTCCTACACTCCCGAATAAATAAGGCTGGCTTCTGTATGCCGGCAATCAGTAGTTCTCCGCGCTTACTTCAAAATAGCTCTGGGGATGGTTGCAGGTGGGGCAGATTTCCGGCGCCTTTGTGCCAACGACGATATGCCCGCAGTTGCGGCATTCCCATACTTTCATTCCGTCCGCTTCCTTTCTTAAATTCCTTAGCATTCCTTTTCCTCAGCACTTGCATTCCTTAAGCCTGGCCTGGGCAAATGCCTCCACTACTATTATTGGGCTCATACACTTTGCTGATTTAAATTCACTATATCACTATAGTGAATTTATGTCAACTATTTTTATCAGATTTGTTGATTTTTCTTCACGTCCGTGCTATTATAGTGCAAAGAGAAAGGCGGGATAAAATGTTAAAACTATACCAAAACATAAAAAGACTGCGCGAAGAAAAAGGGCTTTCCCAAGATGCCCTTGCAAAATTAACAGGATATACTGACCGTTCTTCTATCACCAAAATCGAAAAAGGGCAAGTAGACCTACAGCAATCTAAAATAGAGCTTTTTGCGAAGGCTCTCGGAACAACATCCCGAGAGTTGGTAGGATGGGATGACGGACTTCCAGTCAAGAAAAAAGGCGTCGCCATCAATGTCCTGGGCCGTGTAGCTGCCGGCACCCCCATCGAGGCCGTGGAGGAAATCATCGACACTGAAGAGATTACCGCAGAAATGGCCTGCAAAGGCGAATTCTTCGGATTGCAGATTCATGGCCAGAGCATGGAGCCCCGGATGGTGGAGGGCGATGTCGTCATCGTCATGAAGCAGGACACCGCCGAGACAGGGGACATCGTGATAGCCACCGTGAGCGGAACCGATGCAACCTGCAAGCGTCTGAAGAAGTACAGGGACGGCATAGAGCTGATCCCCATCAATCCCTCCTACAGTCCTATATTCTATACAAACGCAGAAATCGAGGAAAAACCTGTCAGGATTCTAGGCAAGGTGGTGGAACTGAGGGCAAAGAGCTTTTAGGTTTTTGTAAGAATATTTCACAAGTCAGAGTTACGATGCCGCAACTCCCTTAAGAAAGCGAGGAACGACTTATGGACTTAGCACAAGATAAGACTTATACGGTTGAAGATATCTACGCCCTGCCAGACGACCAGCGCGCAGAACTGATTGACGGCCGGATGTACATGATGGCTCCGCCGCGGCGGATTCATCAGGAACTTGTTGGACAGTTCACAAAAGCGATTGGGCAGTACATCGATGCGCATGGCGGCCTGTGCAAGGTCTATCCTGCCCCCTTTGCTGTATTCTTGAACGCAGACGAGAGGAACTATGTCGAACCAGACATTTCTGTGGTCTGTAACAGGGACAAACTTGACGAATATGGCTGCAACGGCGCCCCGGATTGGATCATCGAAGTGATATCGCCCGGCACAGACCGGATGGATTATGGCATAAAGCTCTTCAAATACCGTTCGGCTGGCGTCCGCGAATACTGGATTGTGAACCCCATCACACGCACGGTCACGGTCTATGATTTCGAGAACAATACCGGAACCACACAATATGCTTTCGATAACGACATACAGTCTTGCATCTATGGGGATTTCAGCATCCGGATTTCTGATTTGTTACGGTAGGCGCAGTGCTGCCGCGTGGGATGCCGGAACCAGTTTAGGCCATGGCGCAGAACATCAGGAAAGCCGCAACCCCCTTGATTTTACTGAACAAATCCCGGACTTGCGGCTATGATGCATCAATCGGGATGACAGAATCCGGGCGCCTTTTCCCGCTTTTTCAAATCTTACTACGCGGCTTTATTTTATCCCCATGGAAGTCCAGCCCATGAACCGATTCTCTGATTTTACCCTTACAAAAGTTGCTGAAACAATAAAAACAAAAATAGCGGGAAAGCCCATAAAATCAAGCCTTCTCGCTATCACTTTTTAATCGGGGTGACAGGATTCGAACCTGCGACCTCCTGGTCCCAAACCAGGCGCTCTAGCCAAGCTGAGCCACACCCCGAGATGACACAAGCCCAAACCCCTTTCGCAATCCAAAAGCAAAGACCTGCATCTTGCCCATTATAGCGCATTTCCCGCACCACTGTCAAGGGATTTACAGATATTCAATCACAAAATCCGCCTTTTCCCCCTCCACCTCCATGACGATATACGACGGCCTGCGCCCCTCCTGCCTGGGATAGGACAGGCTGCCCGGGTTCACCGCTATGACACCCTCCCGCCTGTCCACCACCGGCTTGTGGGTATGCCCGTACATCACGATGTCAAAACCTCTGGCCCTGGCCTCCCTCTTGATGACCTCGCTGCCCATGGACACATAGTAATTGTGCCCATGAGTCACCCATACCTTAAAGGAACCCAGTTCCAGCTCCAGCTCCCTGGGCAGATAGGAGAAGAAATCATTGTTCCCCAGGACAATCTGCACAGGACAGGCCGCCGCATTGGACAGTACATACTCGCCGCCCTCCGCGTCCCCGCAATGAATCACCAAATCCGGCTTCACTCGTTCCAACGCCTTGAAGTAATTCTCATTCTTTCTGTGGGTATCACTGACTATCAGCACTTTCATAGCTTTTTCAGCTCCTCCCTCATCAGCCGGAGCGCTTTTCCCCTGTGGCTTACCAGGTTCTTCTCCTCCTCGGTAAGCTCTGCCGTTGTCTTGCCCATCTCCGGCACATAGAAGATAGGATCATAGCCAAAGCCATTGCCTCCTTTCTCCTCATAGCCAATTCGTCCTTCTATGGCCGCCCTCACAGTCAGCTCCCTGCCGTCCGGCAATACCGCGGCGATGGCGCACACGAATCTGGCCGTGCGCTCCTCCTCCGGCACGCCCTCCAAGCGGCGGATCAGCTCTGCGTTTTTTACACTGTAGGGAGTATCCTCCCCCAGATATCTGGCGGAATAGACTCCTGGCTCCTTTCCCAGGAAGTCAATCTCCAGCCCTGAATCGTCCGCCAGAACCAGTCCGCCCTCTGCAGCGGCAGCCACTGCTCTGGCCTTGATCAAAGCGTTCTCTTCGTAAGTCTTCCCGTCCTCCGCGATGTCCGTCTGAATTCCCGCCTCTTTCATGGACAGGATCTCCGGATATGTATCTGCCATGATAGAGCGGATTTCCCGCATCTTTCCCGCATTGCCCGTGGCAAAAATCACTCGTTCCATTTTTCCCCTTTTCCGCGGCTCCTGCCAATGGAGGTCATTCCATCCTATGCCGCCTATGTACCTTTTCCTCTCCAGTCCTGCCCCTGAGACCCGCCAAGACCTGCCGCAGGGACGCGCCCTGGCGGCGGATTTCCGCCTTCTGCCTGACGCTATCCCCTGGCTCTCGGCGGTTTCGGCCCCAGGAACTGATAATAATATGCTTTCATCATGCCATTATAAATCTTGCGGTTCTTATCCGCCTTCCGTCCGATGTCCTGCTCGGCATTCCCATAGGCGGAAATCAGATACATGCTCCAGGTATCCAGCAGCCGGAACCTCTCCCCGATTGTCCGGTACAGCGCGGGCATCTCCTCCTTGTCGTGGAGCCTCTCCCCATAGGGCGGGTTGGTGATGATAAAGCCGTACTTCTTCGGATGGCTCAACCGGGCCACGTCCCGCCTCTGGAAATGAATCAGTTTCTCCACCCCAGCCCGCTTCGCGTTCTCCCTGGCGATCTCCACCATGTGGTCATCGATGTCGTACCCCTGTATGTCCGTCTCTATCTCCAGGTTCACCAGGTCCTCGGCCTCCTCCTGGGCATCCTGCCACCGGCCCTTGTCTATGATATGCCGCCAGTCCTCCGCCGTGAAGTCCCGTTCCATCCCCGGCGCGATGTTCGCCGCCATCATGGCCGCCTCGATGGGGATGGTGCCGCTGCCGCAGAAAGGATCCACAAGCACCCGCTCCCCGTTCCAGGGAGTCAGCATGATCATGGCCGCCGCCAGGTTCTCCGCGATGGGCGCCTGGGCCACCAGCTTGCGGTAGCCTCTCTTGTGCAGGGACACTCCCGTGGTGTCCAGCCCCACGGTGACCTGATCTTTCATCAGAAATACCCGGATGGGAAATTCAGCACCGTCCTCCTGGAACCAGTTCACATGATAGATTCCCTTTAAACGCTCTACCATTGCTTTTTTCATGACAGACTGAATATCCGAGGGACTGAACAGTTTCGATTTGATGCTGGCCGCTTTCGCCACCCAGAATCGTCCGTCCTCTGGTATGTAATCCTCCCAGGGAAGCGCTTTCGTCCCCTCGAACAGCTCTTCAAAGGTCTCCGCATGGAAGCTTCCGACCTTTATCAGCACCCTCTCCGCCGTCCGCAGGAAGATGTTCGCCCGGCACAGGGCCTCCTCATCTCCCGAAAAAGTCACCCTGCCATCGACCACTTCTGAAATATCATATCCCAGGTCATCGATTTCCCGTTTCAGTACTGCCTCCATGCCGAAATGGCATGGAACAATCAACTCAAATTTCCGCATCTCTTTCCCTCATCGCGTCTTCTGGCGTATAGTCTATGTAAATAGGGGCACTGTACATAGCAGTGTCCCTATCACCAGAAAGAGCTTAGTAGTTTTTATTCTGGTTGTTCTGGTTCTTGCTCTGGTTGTTGTTCTGGTTCTTGCTCTGATTCTGGTTCTGGTTCTGATTGTTGTTCTGGTTCTGGCTGTTGTTCTGGCTGTTCTTGCAGTTCTCAGAATTGTTTGCGTTGTTGTACTTATTGTTGTCCATTTTCTTTCCTCACATCCTGCCGCGTTTTCGGCACTCCTGCTGGAAACCGTTTTTACGGTTCTTTGTTATCGGTTACAGGAGTAGTATGGGAGGTTTTTCAAAAAAATATGCTTCCCTTTTCTGGTACTTTAGTACTATTTTAGTTCAGCCAATCCCGGAACACCTTTACCAGGAACAGAACCCCCAGTATTGGCAGCAATATGGGCAAAAGCGCTGTAATGACGGAAAATACCGCGCTCAGGACCAGCACCACTATCACAAGCCCCAGTATCAGCCAGGCCCACAGGGGAATTCTCGCAAAGAGGCTGACAGGCCTCTGTCCGACCGGACCCCGGGGCTGATATCCTGTATCCGTCTCCCCTCCGTACCATTCACTGCTTCCCCCATATTCCGTGCTCTGTCCGCTGCTGCCTCCGGTCTCCGCGATGGTCCTGGCGATAAGTCTGGGATCTCCCAATGCGGACAGCACTTCTTCCTCGCTTTTTCCCTTGCGGATCTCCGTATTGATATAGTCCTCGTAATATTCCAGATTCTCCGCAAGCTGCCCGGATGTCACCTTGCCGTTCAGCGCCAGGCGCAAGGCCTCTAAAAATTCTCTCTTCGTCATATTCCTACCATTTCTTTCTGGGGCAGATATTCTTTGCCACTGCCGCCCGAAGCTCCACATAACATCCGCAGCTGCGGCACATTCCCTCCAATAGAAGTTCACACCCCTTGCAGACCGCAAGCCTTTCCTCATACAGCGGCTCAGGAGCCCTGATATCCTCGTCCAGATTCGCGATATATTCCCGCAGCGAGCGGAACATCTCCTTATTCCTACATTCCTACGAACTTATGACATTATACTTTCTTTACTTTACGAAATCAATCCTTATCATCCATTTTGTTCATTCAGGTCTCAAAACATAATGGGCAAAGTTTTCTAATTGATACAAATCTTGGATTGATATTGTTTTATGTCCTTACAAAATTAGCAAGACTCTCAAATACACCGAAAGCCTTTTCAGCATCCTTTTTAGCTTTGTACCCTTTCAAATTAACAAGACTCTCAAACATAACTGTTTGGCAACCTTGGAAGAGAAAGGCTTTGCACCCTTTCAAATTAACAAGACTCTCAAACCCGCGCACGGCTATAATATCGCTCTTTGTAGCTTTGCACCCTTTCAAATTAACAAGACTCTCAAACGAGGAGAACATTGCATACAGGCTCATGACAGCTTTGCACCCTTTCAAATTAACAAGACTCTCAAACAAAACCCACAACCTCATAATAACCGTTTGCGCTTTGCACCCTTTCAAATTAACAAGACTCTCAAACTCTGTATCAGTACGATTTCACCGCAACCGTGCTTTGCACCCTTTCAAATTAACAAGACTCTCAAACCGCGCCGTCCCACCTGAAACACGCCCATGAGCTTTGCACCCTTTCAAATTAACAAGACTCTCAAACCACAACCGGGTCTTTTGCATATTCCTGACGGCTTTGCACCCTTTCAAATTAACAAGACTCTCAAACAATATGCGCAGCGGAACTGGCGAGGTGGGCGCTTTGCACCCTTTCAAATTAACAAGACTCTCAAACGTAGCGTCCGTGCCACCAGAGCGGATATCTGCTTTGCACCCTTTCAAATTAACAAGACTCTCAAACAAGCTTAGGATGCTCATGGACGAGATGTACGCTTTGCACCCTTTCAAATTAACAAGACTCTCAAACAGCTTATATGCCCTAAGTGTATCCGTAGCGGCTTTGCACCCTTTCAAATTAACAAGACTCTCAAACTTCCCTGCACTTTCTTAGCGCCTCTTCTGTGCTTTGCACCCTTTCAAATTAACAAGACTCTCAAACCCCAAATAAAGAGATTCTCCCCAAGTCCGCCGCTCTGCGAAAGCGGTGTTAATTTGTCATAAATCAATTATACACAAGTCTCTATCCAAAATCCAGCCTTTTTCACCACTTATTGGTGCTGAATGAATATGCTCAATAATTATGAGATTTATCTTCTCACAAAAAACAAATTCATATAATTGCTTTAATTCATCAACTGTTAAACATTGTTTCAGTCCAACAAATACATAATTTTTCATCCCACAAACATGGCTCATTACACGCAAGTACTCCACTATCTTTTCCAACAGGCATTCCCCAAAACACTCCATTTTGACATTATATAATTTCATCAACCCAACAATATCAAAATCCAAATCATATTCCAAAGCATATGGCACTTGTCTCGACAATTCATCAAGATATGCCACAATGCTCCCATTTAATGATATGCTCTCATTCATAAGAGATGTATTCGCCTGTTCCTGTAATTCCTGATACAGCCTGTTGATAACGCGCTTTCCATTGGAGTCTAGCGCAAACGGATTAAAGATACAATCCACTTCTTTTGCTATATTCCTGATTTCCCCTTCTTTAGACAGTATGAACCCGCCTTCCCCTCCCTGTGTCTGATTCCAGATATCACACAGGATTGAGGAATATGCTTTCGGGTTTTCTACCGAAAGAACCGTAATCTGGTTTTCCGAAAGTGCCATACCCAAATTATAAGCTTTATATATCAGCTTCATATGATTACCAACTTCTCATCAGAGTCCAAAATATCAGAAACTTTATTTCCAACTATATATTCTATACTGGAATACTGCTTCTCAGTTATTTTAAGCAACTGTACTATACCAGCATTTGGCCTGTGCTTCTTTATATTATCAATAACAGCATCAGCCGCTGTACTGTTTTGGACCAATTTACAATATACAGATTCCTGCATCATCATGAATCCCAATTTTATCAGAACCTTCCTGAACTCACGATAATCCTTTCTGTTTCTCTCCGTCAGTACAGGTAAATCAAAAAACACAATCACTCTCATATACCTATAACTCATTTCGATAAAATTTAATCAATGATACATCACTCTCATTAAGCGCATCAAAAACACTGCGGCAATAAAGTTTGATTGCATTATCGACACATTCCTTTCTCCCTGATATTACTACTTCCTGTTGTAATATTTTCAGGATTCTCATCTTCTCTTCGTGCCCAAATCTTTGTGGATTCATATCTTTCACAGCGCAATCCACCATAGGCCGAAGCGGTTCCATGATATCAGACCCCAGATTGAATGGATTGAACACATTATCATGAAACAATCCAATCTGGGTCATGTAACCATTTGCCGCAATCTCACGGTTGCAAGCCGACAAAATAATAGCATATCCATAATTAAGCGCTGCGTTAATACTATCCTCATTCGTCCTTGCAAAGTCCTTTCCAAAAAGGGCATTAAAATACACCTTTGCCGCATGGCCTTCCCGGTTTGACTCATCTGCGAATTTAATTTCATCGACATATTGCCGCAGCATATCCGCTTCACGCAAATGACATCTCTCCAGATATTCTGCCTGTTTCCGTATTTTCTCTTTTACGATTTCCGTCCAGACAGCATCTTTCATCTCCTTAGTCCAGCCCATCTGTTTTCTGATTTTCATGCTGGTATCATGACATCCGTAATACGGTATCAATTCTGAAGACGGATTCCTCTTTTCATCACAAAAGATGACCTTGACCTTCTTCTTAACTAACTCGCTCAATAATGCCGCTGTAAGGGAAGCAGATGTCGTCTCAATAATCAGTGTCGATATTTCACTAATATGTATTTTTACGACATCCGACTTCCTGATTACCAAAAAGCCTAATTGATAATCCAGCTTCACACTACTCGCAATAACCACTGTGCGCCAGCTCATACTGTCAACAAGTCAATACGACTTTCAAAAATCCCTGTGACAGACTGGTTCACTAATAAAAGTTCCCCTCCCTCATTCAATTTCTTGGGCATCAACATTACTCCACATTTTGGCGCTTCATTCAGCAATGACAAATCTGCACACGGAATGCCAATTGCCGTCAGCTGCAGTAATTGCACCAAAACACCACATTGCTCCCCTACATCTAATTGCCTAAATCTATCGCTTCGCTTCAATAGTTTCTCACCCATAGGATTAGGGCGTTTTGCATAAATCCCGGTTTGATGCTTTTGCAATAAAAGCATATACAACTCTATATTCTGCTCTTTCGACAATCCCTCTCCAACTATCTTTGTCTCACTGTATTTTTCTAACTTTTTCACATACTGAAACCACTCCGGCTTCAAACAAAGATTAACTGCATTTCTTAACGCAATTCGATTTCCAGTCTTACCTGAAATATACATAAAATATCCATCCCTTTTTATCAACGACTGTATCTTTATTTTAGGAAGCCTGATGCTGGGATTGGCTAATCCTAATACGTTCTCACAATACTCCAAGAGCGCTTTTTCATTTCCATCCAGCTTTTCTTTCAAATAAATCGGCATCGCTTCCAATGTCCGAATCCGCTTATTCATGCCCCCATGTTCTACCAGGAAAAAGTATGCGACAGCCATACTTGTATATCCCCCATATTTAGTCACATCTGCAAGCTTCTTGTCTGAGGCTTTTAAAGCCATATAATTATCAACTTTCGCCTTTTTTGCACTGTATAATGTTTCATTAGCTATTCCGCCATGGCCTTCAAAGTTCCTCCTGGTCATAATCGGGGTATTTTTCTTTAGCATCTCTTTTACTGTTGCTATTGTGCCAGGTGCCCCATTTTCCACAGGCCCAACCCATGCCGTTTCCTTTCCCCTGACCACATCCCAGTCAAACATTCTGCTCAGGTGATACTTATATTTCTGAGAATCCCTTTTATACTCTTTTTGTATGAAGTTAAGCGGATTCTGCGTAAACTTAACATAATAGACATTGCCTACCACAATATTCAAATACGCATCCTGAGCATGATGGAACTCATTTACACTCCTACATTTGACAAGCTTGCTCCTCTGTCTGAACTCCGCCACATTCGCAGCTTTAGAATACACAATCGTAGTCTTTTCTGGCGACAATACCTGCTTTAAGACATCAATGACCCCTTTCGTCCCCTGACTTGTTTCCACAAGCTGTCTGGCAATGAATCCAGCCTGCTGCTCTTCCGTAAATGCTGTTCTTCCTGTAAGTCTCTTGTATTTTTCCTCCGTAATCAGCCCCATGAGCAGAAGTTCTCTCCACATCCTCCACTGGTTTTCATAAATTGGTTCTTCCAATGGATAAGCATCGCTTTTATGAGCGTTCACCTGCTTTTTGACCAGTACCAGATTATTATCGATATTATCATCCTTTACAAAATGTCTTGGATAAATATGATCGATATCATAAAGGTTATCATTGAAAAGCTTTTCAATCTCTATCTTTTCTCCTGTATACATACAACGGCCTTTTTGCGTGAAATAGAGATACATCTTTTTACTTTTTAACGTACCATCTGCGTCTGCCCTTTCAATCTCACCAACCCAGTCTCTTGCTTCTTTTTGAAGATTCTTATACAAATCTAAGAACTTCTGTTTTCTTGTGACTGTTCTTTTCTTCTTTTCATCAGGTTTCCGTGTCATTTCCACAAATAGCCTTTTGGGCGGATTTCCTAGTACCTCTTCCAATTCTTTCATAATCAACAGAGTCTGCCATACCATTCTCTTTACCGGAGCCGAAAAATAGTAATCATCCAAATCCTCCGGTTGTATTTCTACCAAAGTCTTCAACATAGCCCCCTGTCTGCTTTCCAGTTCCTCTTTGTAGGTATACTGTGGACTGTTCAATAATTCCATCAGATTCAGGTTCGTTTCCCACATCATTCTAATCAGAGAAACGCTCTCGCCTGTAGCCTTATCACATCCCTGCATTTCCAAAAACTCTTTTGACAGATTACCCCAGTCTTTAAATTTTAATCCTGTAATCCTTTTTATCTGTTCGGAAGACAGCTGTTCCGCATATCGTTCTTCAAGTCTCTCTTTCAAAAATTTCTTTGAATCCCCATATATCGTGCACCAAAGCACAATCTCCTCCACCATTTTCCTGATATTATCTTCTTCCATGCGCTCTCCGAATATAGCAGTAAATCTCCCATAAGTAGAAAGCGAATTATAGATTGACTCATCTATACCGGTAAGCTGTGTTTCATCCTCTAAAACTCCCTGCGCCCGCAAGTAATTCACTAACTGTTTTCTGGTAACTTTTTTCCCCTTTTTATACAGCACATTATAAATCTCCTGCTTCAAAGAAACAGGAATCCGTTCTCCATCAATCGCAATATTATTTATCTCATTTAACACACAGAAACTTTCATATTCCAAAGAAGTCTTTGGCAGCACTTTCTCCCCATTTAAGTAAGAACACCTTCTGACCATTCGGGAAATAAATTCCTCCGAAGTTGCTTTTACATCGATTTTATCTTCGATGTTCCATGGTAAAACAGTTCCCTTCTCTTTCCTGATTACCCATCCTGTCTTACTTTTTTCTGAAAGAGGCCCAACATAATAGGGAATCTGAAATGAAAACAATTGCAGAATCCTCTCGCTTACGGTCAAACCATATTCGTCACATTTTGACAAAAATGGTAAATAGCTTTCCGCATTTGCAAGTATTCTCCTCATTTCTTTGACATGGACCTGATTGGGAATGACACCATTGGAAGCAGTCAACTGCTTGGGAAGAAAATTCTCTTTCTCAAGTTCTTCCTGAATATACTTAACATCCGCATCATCTTCCGGCATGGTTTTCAGCAACTTCCTGACCGCCTTATACAAGTCCTCCCGACCGCGCTCTTTCATCTCTCTTCTGCGCTTTATTCCTGAATTCAGCGATTTTACATATGCAGAATATGTTCCTGCAGAATCGCTCCTGAAAAAATAATTGTATTCTTTTGCCATTCCATAGCGTTTCAGCACTCTTTTTAATATTTTTAAATCATTTCCGTGCTTATCATATTCAGCAACCCTTGCTTCAGATAAATAGGAATAGCCTTTCATGATATTTGCCAGCACGCCAATATCATAAATTTCTTTCATCATTTCGATTATAGCATAGTATTTTTCACCTAATGTTTCCGAAATCTCCGGAATCTTCTCTTCATATCCAAATTCCGAAAAACATATTTCTATCTTCTTGTCTTTATCCGCAGCAATATCTCCAAACAAAAGTTTCGCATCCACTTTCAATCCACAGACAGCTTTTACAAATCCTGTCCTCTTTTTATCTTTCACATCTATCTGAAACGCTTTCGCCAATTCCTCTGCCTTTTTCGTTCGAGAATATTCTCTGCAGGATAATATTTCCTCTATGGTTTCTCCGCTGATGTCCATCGGGAATGATATCTCCGCTTCTTCCATAAGCGCACAGCAGAACTGCTGATATACACTATATATCCCTTTCTCATTCCCCTCTCCTGAAATACCGGCATTCAAGAAATGTCCTCTGTGCTTGAACATATTGAGCAATGCTAAATAAACTAATCTTACATCATGCTCCGCCGGATTCAGAATCAACTCTTTCCGAAGATGAAATATAGTCGGATACTGTCTAAAATAGTCCTTATCTTGATAATCTGAGTCATTAAAAATACCATTTTTATATTGAACCTTCTCGTCTTTATCTTCTAAATGGTATTTGCTATTTTCCAATCTCTGATAAAATGCTGAATCCTTTGCCGTTATGGCATCGTGAAAATATTCCTTTAAGAGACCTATTCGCGCCACCTCTCTCTGACGTCTTCTTCTGCTAATACGCTTGCTCCGTCTCTCTACCGCTGTCTGAGCTTCTTCAAATTCTCTTATTCCCCACAAATCTTTTCCTTTTACCCTTAGAAGTTTATAGTTTTCATCCGTGACAGCCCAACCAACCGAGGAAGTACCCATATCCAACCCTAAATAATACTCTTTCCGCATCATTCGCGTTCCCCTTTCCATATCCTTCTTTATTTTCTATGCTTTTTATCATTCGACCTATTGACATTTCCTTCAAACAAGTGCTATTATAATTTCGAATTGACAAGACGAGTGCAAATAAGGTTAAACCGGAATCGTCGCAAGACTCTGCATGGTGCAGAATAAAAAAGCCTGCAAAAGGGCTTTTTTAATTTGATATCCTGTCATAGCTGACCCCGATATGCCCAATCGGCATGCTATAACCTTGATGCTATACCCCGTAACAGGCACATCAAATTTAAGCACAGAGCAGTCTGTGAAATCTCCACACCGGAACAAATTTTTTGTATGCGAATGCTGTTCTCTTATCTATGCCGACCGATGGCGGCTTGCCTTTCCCATTCCTACAACTCCAATATGTCAGCAACCCCTCAAAATACATGCTTACTCCATAATTCATTCTATCACAAGACCACTTTGCCCACAACCTCTTACCGTCAAACAGGGGATTCATCAAAAAAACAGAAAAAAGCGAGAATGCCCATTGTAAAGGCTTTCTCGCTTTTTACACAATAACGTGCGTTAGAGGATTCGAACCCCCGACCTTTTGGTCCGTAGCCAAACGCTCTATCCAGCTGAGCTAAACGCACACATCCGTTGCGGCATTCATCACCTGCAACGTAAATTATCATACCCTTTTCCCGCTGAAAAGTCAAGTACTATTTTTGATTTTTTTATTTACTTTTAATTGCTTTTTCTATTATCTTTCTATATACTAATTTTATGTTTTTATTCGTGGGGGCTTCAGGGCCCTTACCTTAAGGAGGACTATTTTGAAACATTTTACACAGAAATACATCCCGGAACTGCACACATCCCTGATTCCCATGGCGGAAATCGCGGGATTTCCTGTAAGGCCGGGATTTTATGATGTGCACGGATCCACAATGCTGGCCGTAGGCGTGAACTTCACTGTCCACACCCACTATGGGACTTCCTGCACGCTTCTTCTCTACCACAAGAACGGAACCACTCCCTACGCCCGCCTCCCATTCCCCGAGGCCTACAAAATCGGAGATGTCTATTCCATGATCGTGTTCGGGCTGGATGATGAGGATTTTGAATATGCCTACCAGGTGGACGGCCCCTATGACCCCCATCACGGGCTCACGTTCAATAAGGATTCGGTGCTCTTAGATCCTTACGCCCGCTATGTGACCGGACAACGGATATGGGGCGACAGGAAATACGGATGCTATCGCGCCCGTGTCATCAGGGATTCTTTCGACTGGGGCGACATGCCGCAGTCCAACCGTACCCTGAGCGATTTGGTCATCTATGAAATGCATGTAAGAGGCTTCACCTACCATCCCTCCTCGGGCGTGACCCATCGGGGCACTTTCGCGGGGCTGATGGAGAAGATTCCCTATCTGAAAGAGCTGGGAATCAACGCCGTGGAGCTGATGCCCATCTTTGAGTTCGACGAGGCCATCAATTCCAGAGAGGTGAACGGCCAGAAGCTCCTGGACTACTGGGGGTACAACACGGTAGGTTTCTTTGCCCCCAACACGAACTATATCTCCAGCAGCGAATCCGGTCAGGAGGGCACGGAGCTGAAGCTCCTGATCAAAGCCCTGCACGACAACGGCATTGAAGTCATTCTTGACGTGGTATTCAACCATACCGCCGAGGGAAACGAAAAAGGCCCCACTTTCTGCTTCAAAGGTTTCGACAACAAAGTTTACTATATGCTGACCCCCAATGGCAATTATTACAATTTCAGCGGCTGCGGCAATACCCTGAACTGCAACAATCCCATCGTCCGCCAGCTGATTCTGGAATGTCTGCGCTACTGGACTGTGAGCTACCGCATCGACGGCTTCCGATTCGACCTGGCCAGCATCCTGGGCCGGCACGAGGACGGCTCGCCCCTGAACAATCCTCCTCTTTTGGAACTCCTTGCCACCGACCCTATCCTGCGCAATGTGAAGCTGATTGCCGAGGCCTGGGACGCTGGCGGCCTGTACCAGGTGGGGAAATTCCCCGCCAGCAAGCGCTGGGCGGAATGGAACGGCCGTTACCGGGATTCCCTGCGCTCCTTTCTAAAAGGTGAGAACTGGCATTCCTGGGAGGCCTCCTGGAGCATTTCCGGCTCCGGCGACCTCTACGGCGGTTTTTATTCGGACAATAACAATAATTACGCCGGATACAATTCCTGCGTGAACTTCCTCACCTGCCATGACGGCTTCACCCTGTACGATCTTTATTCCTACAATGAAAAGCACAACGAGGGGAACGGCTGGGACAATACCGACGGCGCCGACGATAACCGCAGCTGGAACTGCGGAGCCGAGGGCGATACCGACGACCCGGAAGTCCTCAGCCTCCGTTTCCGCATGATCCGCAATGCCTGCGCCGTGCTCATGTGCAGCCGCGGGACGCCCATGTTCCTGGCGGGAGACGAGTTCGGCAATTCCCAGTACGGCAACAACAACGCCTACTGTCAGGACAATGAGATTTCCTGGCTGGACTGGAGCCTGCTGGAAAAGAACAGGGATCTGTTTGAATTCTTCAAATTTATGATTGCCTACAGGCATAAGCATCCCGTCATCCGCAAGATGCTCCCGGAGGCCGTCTGCGGCATGGAGCCTCTGCTCACCCACGGCATCAATGGAGAGGAGCACTATATTTCCCACGATGCCTGGATGCTGGCCGTAAGCTTTGCGGGCTACAACCCGGAGACAGGCGCTGATGACCTGGTATATGTGGCGGTGAACACCCACTGGGAGGATGTCCATATCACGCTCCCTGCGCTGCCTTCCAGTCAGACATGGTTCTTAAGCGTGAATACCTGGGGCGATGAGCACCAGCGCTACTTCTACCCGGAGGGGCAGGAAGTGAAGATAGACCACGAATTCATCATGCGTCCCCGTTCTGTAGCCGTCTTCACCGGCCGTGAAAAGGACGTGGTCTTCTTTCAGGACTGAGGACATCAGGATATCCGCATCCTCCGCTCCCCGGCCCGCTCTGCGGGCACCATCACTGTGCCTGTAGCGAAAGGCATGATTCATGCTGTCCGGCGGAAATCATAAAATTTTTCTAACCAGTGTGGATTTTTATGATTTCTGTGCTATACTGTAACAGGATTACACTTTAACACAAAAGCAGTGTTACAGGGAAAAGTTTCTCAAGGAGGATAGATATGCTGGAATTACAGAACCTCTGCTTTCAGGTGTCTGACGACGCCGAAAAGCATAAGGAAATCATCCGGGATGTGAACCTGACCTTTGAGGACCATGCTTTCATCGCCATCACCGGGCCCAATGGCGGCGGCAAGTCCACTCTGGCGAAGCTGATCATGGGAATCGAGCAGCCCACCTCAGGCAGGATACTCTATAATGGTACGGATATTACCGGACTGAACATTACGGAAAGGGCAAAGCTGGGAATCAGCTTCGCGTTCCAACAGCCCGTGCGCTTCAAAGGCATCAAGGTGCGGGATTTGATCCAGCTGGCGGCAGGGGGGGATTCCAAGGTGAAATTTCCCGCCATCTGCGACTACCTGGCCAAGGTGGGACTGTGCGCAAGGGATTATGTGAACCGCGACATCGACGCCAGTCTCTCCGGCGGCGAACTGAAGCGAATCGAGATTGCCACCATCATTGCCCGCAATACGCCCCTGTCGGTGTTCGACGAACCGGAGGCGGGAATCGATCTGTGGAGCTTCAACAACCTGATTCAGGTCTTTGAGGAGATGCACCGGGAAAGCGATAATTCCCTCATCATCATCTCGCATCAGGAGCGCATCCTGAATATCGCGGACGAGATTGTAGTGCTGGCGGAGGGCACGGTGCAGGCAAGGGGACAGAGGGGGGACATCCTGCCGGAACTGTTGAAAGGCACGGAGGGCTGCAAATTCTATCGGCAGCCTGTCTCCTTATAGCGATACCTTTGCCGTCATACTGCATAACGCTGAATACTTACTAATGCAATCATGCGATTGAACCAGTCAGCGTTATGCAGTCTGGTTTCATGGCAAGTGAAATCGTTAAGCAGTATAAATTCACCGAAAGCACAGAGATACCATAACAGACACAAAATTAACTATTTCAGTTAATTTCCGGTTCTGTGTGCGCTGAAATAATTTACAGAAACAGTTGCCAAACAATTTCATCAAAGAAGCGGGGAAATTCTATGGACGAGATACAGAAAACTTTACTGGAGCAGGTGGCCGGGCTGCACGAGATGCCCGCCGGAGCCTACAATATCCGTGCCAATGGCCAGAGCGTGGAGCGCTCCACCACCGCCCATATCGATATCGTGACAAAGGAAGACAAACAGGGCATCGACATCATCATCAAGCCCGGGACCAAAAAAGAGAGCGTGCACATCCCGGTAGTCCTGAGCCAGAGCGGATTGACCGAGATGGTCTACAACGATTTCTACGTGGGAGACGACTGCGACGTAATCATCGTGGCCGGATGCGGCATCCACAATGGCGGAGACAGCGACAGCCGCCATGACGGGCTCCACAGCTTCTATATAGGAAAGAATTCCCATGTAAAATACGTGGAGAAGCATTACGGCAGCGGCGACGGAAGCGGCAGCCGCATCATGAATCCCAAGACAATGGTAGAAGTAGGCGAGAACAGCTTCATGGAGATGGAGACCGTCCAGATCAAAGGCGTGGACTCCACCAAGCGCTTCACCGGCGCGAAGCTGGCGGACGGCGCCAGGATTGTAGTCACCGAAAAGCTCATGACCCATGGCAGCCAAGTAGCCGAGACCTCTTTCCAGGTGGATCTGGACGGGAAGGGCTCCAGCGCCAACATCATCTCCCGCTCCGTGGCCAAGGACGACTCCAGGCAGGTCTTCTACTCCAAAATCAACGGAAACAACCGCTGCACCGGCCACTCCGAATGCGACGGCATCATCATGGACCGTGCCCACATCAGCGCCATTCCCGAGATTACCGCCGCCAATCTGGACGCGGAGCTGATCCACGAAGCCGCCATCGGTAAGATTGCCGGAGAGCAGATCACCAAGCTGATGACCTTAGGGCTCACGGAAGCGGAGGCGGAAGCGCAGATTGTAAACGGTTTCCTGAAATAAACTTTACGGTATTATCATCCTGAATCAGAGCATAAACGAAAAGCCTCCGGGAAAAGATAAGGAAAACGAAACTTATCCTATTACCGGAGGTCATTTTTATGTGCGATAATATATCCAACCAGGAAACCCGTCCCCTGTCCCGCCCGCTCCAGACCATGGACGGCAATCAGGCAGCCGCCCATGTAGCCTATGCCTACAGCGAGGCAGCCGCCATCTATCCCATCACCCCCTCCTCTCCTATGGCAGAGCTTGTGGATGAATGGGCGGGTCAGGGCAGAAAGAATATACACGGCCAGACCATGGTGGTCTCCCAGATGCAGTCCGAAGCCGGCGCGGCCTCCGCCGTCCACGGCGCGCTGCTGGCGGGCACCCTGGCCACCACTTTCACCGCTTCCCAGGGACTGCTCCTCATGCTGCCGGGTCTCTACCGCATGGCAGGCGAACTGCTGCCCGGAGTCGTCCACGTGGCTGCCAGGACCATCGCCACCCACGCCCTGTCCATCTTCGGCGACCATTCCGATGTCTACGCCTGCAGGCAGACAGGCATGGCCATTTTTTCAGAGGCCAGCGTGCAGGAGGTCATGGACCTGTCCCCTGTGGCCCATCTGGCGGCTATTGAGGGGCGGATTCCTTTCCTGAATTTCTTTGACGGCTTCCGCACTTCCCATGAATTGCACAAGATACAGGTCTGGGACTATGATGAGCTCAAAGCCATGCTGTACGGGAGTGAGGAGAAATCCTGCCCGGAACACGCAACACATGCATCCACTCTTCCAGATTCGCTGACGCGTTTCCGGGAGCGGTCTTTGCATCCGTCGCACGGAAAAGTGTATGGTTCCGCACAGAATCCCGATATCTTCTTCCAGGCCAGGGAGGCATCCAATCCCTATTATCTGGCTCTGCCCGAAATCGTGGAGCGGCAGCTTTCCAAAATCAATGCGCGCCTTGGCACTGACTACGGCCTGTTCGACTACTACGGCTCCCCGGAGGCGGAGCATGTCGTCATCGCCATGGGCAGCGTCTGCGAGACCATAAAGGAATATATCGACAGCGTCCCCGGAGAAAAATACGGCCTGATCAACGTGCATCTCTACCGGCCTTTCAGCAGCCGCCATCTGGCGGAGAAACTGCCAAAAACCGCCCGCCGGATTACGGTGCTGGACCGCACCAGGGAGCCGGGCGCCGCCGGGGAGCCCCTGTATCTGGATGTGGTGGCGGCGCTGGTCCAGCAGGGAATACCTGTTTCCGGCATGCCGGCCTGCCCCAGTCCGGCGGCACACACTGACCCGGCAGCCTGCGCAGAGTCCGCGCGATGTCCTCTCCCGGCGGGCGGAAACACCTGTACGATACGAATCTTCTCCGGCCGCTACGGCCTGAGCTCCAAGGACACCACCCCGGCCCAGATTGCGGCGGTTTACGGGAACCGCTCCAAACCCTTTTTCACGGTAGGCATCACGGACGATGTGACCCGCCTGTCCCTGGATGTGCCCCCCATCCACGATACCGCCCCGGCGGACATCGTCTCCTGCAAGTTCTGGGGACTGGGCGGAGACGGAACGGTCAGCGCCACCAAGAACGCCATCAAAATCATCGGCAACCATACGGACATGACGGCCCAAGGGTATTTTGAATATGATTCCAAAAAATCCCGGGGCCTGACTATCTCCCATCTGCGCTTTGGGAAAAGCCCCATCCGCAGCGCCTATACTGTACGCAGGGCTGATTTCGTAGCCTGCCAGAATCCGGTGTATCTGCATAAATACGACATGGCGCAGGAACTGAAAGACGGCGGCGTTTTCCTGCTCAACTTCCATTTCCCGGAAGAAAGCGCAAGCACCCGGAACCGTATTTCCGGGAAAACAGAATCCGTGCCAGAGGAACTGGAAGATTATCTGCCGGATGGGACAAAAGCCTATCTGGCGGAACATGATATACGTTTTTTCGTCATAGATGCCCTGGGAATCGGCAAGGAAATCGGCCTGAACAATAAGACCAGCACCATCCTGCAGGCCGCTTTCTTTGCCGTGTCAGGACTTCTGGCGCCGGAGGACGCCAAAAACAAGATGAAACAGGCGGCGGAAAAAAGTTATGGCAAAAGCGGCGGAAATATTTTGGAAATGAACAGACAGGCCATCGACAGAGGCTTTCTGGAAGTGAGGCAGATTCCGGTCCCTGACAGCTGGAAGCGCTGCGGGCACGGCGCGCATTCCCGCTCCCCGCTGGACAACCTGTGCTACCCCGACCGTCCTGAGATGATGGCTTTCGTCAGGAACATCCAGCAGCCCGTGACCGACCAGCGAGGCAATGAACTGCCGGTATCCGCTTTCCTCCCCTATGCCAACGGCTGCACCCCTCCCGGAAGCACGGCCCACGAGAGGCGCAGCGTGGCCACGGAGCTGCCTGTGTGGAAGCCGGAAAACTGCATCCAGTGCGCCCGCTGCTCTTTCGTCTGCCCCCATGCGGTCATCCGCCCGGCAGCCCTGTCAAAGGAGGAGCTGGAGGCTGCGCCCGAGGGCATGAAGAGCGTTCCCATGCTGGGCCTGGACGGCTCTTCCTTTGCCATCACCGTCTCCCGGGCCGACTGCACCGGCTGCGGCACCTGCGCCGCCATCTGTCCCGGAAAACGCAGGAGTCCCGGAGAAGAGCCTGCCAAAGCGCTGGAAATGGTCCCTGTCATCCGCCTTGCGGAAGAGGAGCTTTTAAGGCAACAGGAGGTCTTCGACTACTGCAAGCCCCTGCTGCCCTGCAAAGAAGCCGTGGAAAAATTCCGGCCGGACACCGTGAAAGGCAGCCAGTTCCTGCGCCCCCTGATGGAATTCTCGGGAGCCTGCGCGGGCTGCGGGGAAACCTCCTATGTGAAGCTCCTGACCCAGCTCTTCGGCCCCCGCATGTATATCGCCAATGCCACCGGCTGCAGCTCCATCTGGGGCAACTCAGCGCCCTCCTGCGCATATGCTGTTGACCAAAACGGTCAAGGCCCTGCCTGGTCCAATTCCCTCTTCGAGGACGCGGCGGAATTCGGCTTCGGCATGCTGATGGCTCAGGAAGTAATCAGCAGACGCGGTACGGCCCATAAACAGGCATCATCTTCCGAGCGCGGCATTATGGTACAGCCCGCCACCTCCGACGGCAGTTCTGTTCCTGCCCATGGGAAAGCTCCATCCAAGGCCCCGGACACTGTCCAGTGGGTCATCGGCGGAGACGGCTGGGCCTATGACATCGGCTTCGGCGGCCTGGACCATGTGCTGGCCAGCGGAAAAAACATCAACATCCTGGTGCTGGATACCGAAGTCTATTCCAACACCGGCGGCCAGGCCTCCAAAGCCACGCCCACCGGTTCTACCGCCAAATTCATCTCCGGCGGCAAACAGACCCGGAAGAAAGACCTGGCCTCCATGGCCATGACCTACGGAAACGTCTATGTGGCACAGATTGCCATGGGCGCCGACCTGAACCAGACCGTAAAGGCTATAACGGAAGCCGCCGCTTACCCGGGCCCCTCCCTTGTAATCGCCTACGCCACCTGTATCGCCCACGGCATCCGGGCAGGCTTAGGGAGCACGCCCCATGAGGCAAAAAAGGCCGTAGACGCAGGATATTACCACCTGTTCCGCTTCAACCCCGCCCTGCGGCAGCAGGGGAAGAATCCTTTCGTGCTGGACAGCGGGGAGCCGAAGCTGGAATACGAAACATTCCTGGACGGAGAAATCCGCTATGACGCCCTGCGCCGCTTCCGCCCGGAGGAGGCGCAGGAACTGTTCCGGAAAGCCGCAGCGCAGGCGAAGGAACGGTATCGGTATCTGAAGAAGCTGGAGAGCTTGTATTCGCCTGTGGAAGCAGGGGGTTGATGATTTGGCGGAAAGGGATCAGGCCCTTTCCGCCTGATTACCACAGATTTGTTTCCATGATATCTTCCGGCGAAATTCCCGATATGACTACCATCAGCCCAATCCACATCATGACCATGGCAGTCCCTATCACGCCGTCCACTGTCCCATATTCATAGGGTGATAAGAAAAAAGCAGCCATCTGCAGCAGGATTGCCCAGCCCCGAAGGAAACAGATCCGTTTTGCGCTGTCCGGCTGATGTTCTTTGATTCTGCCTGCCACTTCTCCTAAAAGCACATAGATTGTGTAAATAGAGATAACCAGCATCAGAAGACCTTCCAGACCGTTCTCAAAGGGCCATATCCAGTGCAGGAAATAATCCGCTGCCAGTACCAGAAGCAAAGGCCTCAGTCTTTGCTCCGGCTGTGTCTGCCTGGCATGGCTCCGTATGGAGGCGTAGAATAAGAGCATTCCCGCGAAATCCGGCAGCAGGTTCAAAGTTCCGATATGAATATTCAGGAAAGCAAATACCATTCCCCATTTTAAATATTTCAAGGATGCCCGTTCCATGTCAATCCCTCTCTTCCAGCCGCTCCTCCACAAATTCCCCGCCTCCGGCTCACAGATTTTTGCTTTGTATCTCACCCTCTTCTGCCAGCACATCGTCCACATAAATCCGGACATAAGAGACTATTTTGTCACTTTCTTTCCAGCACAGGCCAGGCTCCGAATAGCCGTCTCCGACTCCGTATATGAGCCTGGGCTCACCTGTCATCAGTTCTGCTCCGTCAAATGCCGCTCTGCCGTTTCCGTTGCCGTCACCGTAACTGTAAGTGAGCGTCCTGACTTTCTCTTCCGGCACAGGCGGCTCTGCTCCTGCCATAATCCATGGCTGTTCCCGACTTTCATCTAAGTCTGTTTCTCCGACCGTGACTTTCACGGCATGCCCCTCCAGCGACTCTTCTCCCAGGTAGGTAAGATACAAGCATCTGTACTTATATTCCGCGGAAAAGTATGTCGGACAGGTCTCGCTCTCCTCTTCCTTTTGCGAAAAAGCTAAGAACCCTGCGGTTTGGAGTGCCCCAAGCTGGTCATAGTATCCCTCATTATACGCAGACAGCTCTACCAGGAAGTCCCCCATCCGCGCTGTGCCAAAAAGCAATGATTCGGGGATGTATTCCCCGGAATGCATCCCGCTCTCCTCGGTGAGCCAGACTTTCCATCCGTCCTCCTTTGTCAGCGAAAGTTTCCATTCCACAAAAGCTTCTCCGCGCTTTGCATTGGGTATGGCGTACACTGTCGCAGTCCCTTCCGTTTCATCATACAGGAGATTGCACACACGATAATCCTCCATGCCCGCAATCTTTTCCGGAAAATAGCAGGGAAAGCCCCCTTTCTCTCCCGGGGGAACCTCAGCCCGGGCAGTAAGCTCCTTTTGCAGGAACCATTTCCGGGCAAATTCCTCATATCGGGGGATTTCTTTCTCAGGCATCACGGACATTCGATATATCAAATCATTCTGTTCGTATGAGCGGATGAACAGATAGATTGCCTCCTCCGGGGTGCGGGCATGGTAGCATCTGGCATACAGCATGGCTCTTTCCAGGTCTTTCTCAGACGTAAGTTCCGGTAATTCCAGTGTGTAGCCGCCCTGCGCCTCACTGCCTGTGCCCGCTGCCGCCAGCATCAACGTAATGCACAGAGTCACCAGGCCAATCTTTTCGGGCACTCTCGTGAAATCCCGGATACGGCGGATTCTCGTCTTCATGTTCCGATAGGAGCCTGCCATGTTGGAAGTGCCTATCGTGGCAGTATTTTTTCCGCCCCCGCCTGCGGCGGTACTCATGCCAATCAGCAATTCCCCATAATGCCTCGCGTTTTCCTTTCCGCAGCGCTCCAGCACCCTCTGGTCACAGAGCGCCTCGCTGTCATTCAACACTATGGAAGTCAGCAGCCAGACGATCGGGTTGAACCAGTTCACCACCCGCACTGCGTGGATTCCGAGATTGACCAGCACATCTTTATACCGTTTGTGCAGCAGTTCGTGGACGATGACGGATTCCTCCGGCAGTCCGCCCTCCGGCAGCACCAGTACCGGGCACAGCAATCCGCAGACATAAGGCGCGGCATTCCTGCGGATGCGGATATCCCTGCAGCTTTTCAGGCCGTATTTGGACGCTATTTCATTTATCTGTTCGCGCTTCAGCGCATCCGCCCCGGGAGCCATTGCCACCTGTATCCGCAGAATCGCCCACATGGCCAGATAGAAACCTCCCAGCATAACCGCCCCCCACAGATACACCCGGCCGGCTTTGGCAGACAGTTCTCCATAGCCTTTCTTGTCCGCCAGAATCCTCCCCATCTCTATCCATTTCCCAACGGGAATCTCATCAAAAACGGAGAAAGGCGTGGGGACAGGCCTGGCGCTCACCGGCACAATGATCCGCACCAACAGCACCAGCCAGATGAAATAATGCCATCTGGCATCCAGTTTGTCATGGAAGATCAGTTTAATCAGCCATATCAGCAGACCTATCACCGTGACGGATGCCGTATATTCCAATATCGTCCAGATGTCCATATGATTCTCCCCCTGTCTCCCCGCATTCCCTGCCCTGTTCCTGCGCCTCAGATTTCGTCCAGCAGCTTCCTCAGCTCTTCGGCCTCCCCGGCAGACAATTGCCTGTCTTTCACAAAGGAAGCCACCATGTTTTTTACATTGCCCTGATACACCCGCTCCAGAAAGCTCTGCCGTTCCTGCTTCTCGCAGGTCTCTCTGGAGACGATCGCCCGGTACACATGCGGGGAGCGCTCCTTGTCCACCTGGAGGAATCCCTTTGCGCAGAGCCTGGTCAGAAAGGTATGTACCGTATTCTTGTTCCATCTCTTTCCCAGCTTCTCCGCCAGCTGGGGCTGGGTCATTTCCTCCTGCCACAGCAGCTCCATCAGCGTCCATTCACTCTCTGAAATCCTGTCATTCATATCCGTCCCTCCGCTTTCCGATCTTATTTTCCGCTTACCATATTTTCTGTACGCAAAAGGCCTACAAGCGTAGTCTTTATTCCATACTACACTTGTAGGCTTTGTTTGTCAAGAATTTTTAAAGGATATTTTATGTAAAATAGTTCAGAATCCCTGATACCCGGTTATTTGATTGCCTCCTTGGGAAGCACTCCCTCTTTCTTATACTTTCCCCACAGATGGTGGAACTTAAAGGTATATGCCACAGCCCACGCGCCCGCCAGGGGAATCAGCCAGCCCTGAACCTCGCCGGCTTGTATGGCCACCATAATCATATTAAAGAGTCCATAGGCCAGGGTCAGGATAGCGCATATCCTGCTCTTCCCGAACTGGAGCCACAGCCCCAGCGCCAACAGCAGCACGCCGTCTATGATAGAGGCAGAAAGCGTATCCGTCAAAAGCAGCGACGCAAGAATCGTCACCCCTGAACAGAAATACAGAATAATCGCACAGCCCCTGATATTGCCCCTGCAGGCTTTCATACCGGGCAGTTTGTAGAACTCTTTCTTAGTCAGATTTCCGCCCTCCGCTTTCTGCTTCGCCACATCCTCCGAAGACAGCACTCTGCCGCATGCCGGACACAGCAGCGCGCCCTCCTGCAGCTCGGCACCACATCCCATACATTTCATCTCTCCATCTCCTCCTTTTTCTACTGCGTTTTTTCTTTTTTCCAGTTCTGTATACTCTTTTCCAGCCGTTTAAGCCCGTCCTCCAGACGTTCCCTGGGACAGGCCGGATTCAGCCGGATGAACTGCTTGCCACAGGCGCCGTACTCCTCACCCTCCGTAAGGTACAGGCCGCTGTCCCTGCGGATGAACCTGGTCAGCTCCCCCGCGTCCTCCGTAATCTCGCCGCAATCCAGCCAAAGCAGATAGGTAGCCTCAGAGGGCACCACTTTGATTTCAGGCAGATGCTGCTTTACAAAACTGCGAACCAGCCTTTTATTTCCTGCCAGATATTCCCTCAATTCCTCCAGCCACGGCCCGCCTTTCTCAAACGCCGCCACCGCAGCCCCTATGGCAAAGGCATTGGGCTCCGCCACCTCGTCCGTATTCAGTCCCCGCTCCAGTTTATGGCGGATGACCGGATTCGGCACCATCACGGCCGCGGTCTGCAGGCCGGCGATATTGAAAGTCTTCGTGGGAGCCAGACAGGTGACGCTGTTGTCCCTGCACAGATTGGACACGGAGGCAAAGGGGACATATTCAGATCCGGGATCCGTCAGATCGCAGTGAATCTCATCCGACAGCACCAGCACATGATGCTTCTCGCAAAGCTCTCCGATCCGGGCAAGGGTCCCCCTGTCCCAGATTTTTCCCACCGGGTTGTGGGGATTGCACAGGAGCATCAGCGTAGTCTGAGGATTTGCCAGCTTCTCTTCCAGATCCCCGAAATCAATGGAATATTCCCCGCCATCGTATACCAGCGGACTCTCCAGAATATTCCGTCCGTTATTCCGTATGGAATTGAAGAAAATATTGTATACCGGTGTCTGCACCAGCACATTCTCCCCCACAGTGGTCAGCTTCCGCACCGCGCTGGAAATAGCGGGCACCACCCCTGTGCAGAAGACCAGCCAGCTCTGCTCCATCTCCAGATGATGGCACTGTCTCCACCAGCTCTGATAGGCCTCATACCAGTCCTGCGTCACCACGGAATACCCGAAAATACCGTGCGCCGCCCGTCTTTGCAGCGCCTGGATGATTTCCGGTGCAGTCTCGAAATCCATGTCCGCCACCCACATAGGCAGCTCCCGCTCCGGCACATCCCATTTCAGCGAACCTACGCCCCGCCTGTCCGTCATTTTGTCAAAATCATATGTCATTCCCATCCACCTCTATGACTCATAAAGCGAGAAAAACGCTACACCAATGGCTCCGGGCCCTACATGAGTTCCGATGGTACCTCCTACGCTGGAAGTCTCCAGCGCATCCACGGAAGATTTCCAGAAAGCTTCATGGTCCACAATATACTTCTGCAGCATGGAATCGTCAAGTCCTGTATATCCCAGGACAAAAGGCTTCTCAAAATCAATGCCTCCTGTCTTTGTAATCTGCTCCGCCAGCAGGTTATTGCCCTGTTTGGAGCCGCGGGCCTTTCCCAGGATGGCTACCTCGCCGCCCTGAATCGCTATCACGGGCTTGATGGACAGCAGGCTCCCGGCCATGGCCGCCGCTTTCGAGATGCGCCCTCCCTTTTTCAGGTATTCCAGCGTATCCAGCAGCGCAATCAGCCGAATCCTGCCCTTATCCGCCTCCAGACGCTCCACGATCTCCTCAAAGGACAGTCCGGCGCTTTTCAGCCTGAGGGCGTATTCCACCAGCGCATGCTGGCCGATGCTGGCGTTCTCGCTGTCCACCACCCGCACCCTGTCGCCGAATTCCTCCGCGGCCACACAGGCGCTCTGCCATGTGCCGGACAGCTTTGAGGACAGCGTAACGGCAATCACCTGCTCTCCTGCCTCCACCGCCTTTCGGAAAGCCTCCTGAAAAGCGAAGGGCGGCACCTGGCTGGTGACAGGAAGCTCATCGCACTCTATCAGCTTTTCATAGAACATCTGATGGGTCAGATTGATTCCGTCCTGAAATTCCTCCTCACCGAATGTAATGCTCACCGGCAGGACCACCAGATCCTCCCTCTTATTGTCCACGATATCCGACGCGGAATCCGTGATGATTCTAATCATAAATGTCTCCCCCTGTTCCCATGCCCGATTCATTGTCCCTGGCGCTGTAATCCATTAGAAAATAATCGTTTTGACGAATGTGCTAAGAAAATTATAGCGGATTTATCCTGACAGCGCAAGCCAAAAAAACATCTCTCGGCGCAGCGCACAAAAATGGGGCCTATAGGGCTCGAACCTATGACCCTCTGCTTGTAAGGCAGATGCTCTCCCAGCTGAGCTAAGACCCCTTTTACAGACCAATACGATGTGCCGAAAGAAACACACCGTACCACTGCTTCCGTATGAAACGAATGCAAACGACCCAGATCGGACTCGAACCGACGACCTCCGCCGTGACAGGGCGGCGCTCTAACCAACTGAGCCACTGGGCCGTATTCTATTACAATCCTGTCGCACAGGACTATAACCACTTTTAAGAGAATTTCTTCTCTCTTTGAAATCTGCGGTGAGATTGCTCTCAAATGGACCTTCGGGGACTCGAACCCAGGACCGACCGGTTATGAGCCGGTTGCTCTAACCAACTGAGCTAAAGGTCCGCATACCCTTTCGGGCTCTTTTACTGACCTAAGATAAGTCATATGACTCCAACGGGAATCGAACCCGTGTTACCGCCGTGAAAGGGCGATGTCTTAACCGCTTGACCATGGAGCCGTTGCAGCCTTAACAAAAGGTATGATACCACACTTTCACGTCCTTGGCAAGAGGGAATTTTAATTTTCTATCTTAGTGCATTTTGTCAATAGTTATGCAACAACTTTTTGAAAAAATTTAGGCCAGGTTCTTGATTTCCTCTTCAAAGAGTTGGGCGGAAGTCTTAAAGCCTAAAATCCCCCTTGGATAGTTATTTATCCAGTTTTCTATATACTCTATGTCCTTATCCTGCTTTTCCTCGAAGTCCTCCCCTTTTGGTATATGACGGCGGATAAGGCGGTTACTATTCTCGTTTGTGCCCCTCTCCCAACTGCTATATGGATGACAATAGAAAAGAAAGGTCCTCTTTTCCCCATCACGCAATACGGACCGTTCCAACCCCTCATAGTCTGCAAACTCCACCCCATTGTCCACGGTTATGCTTCTAAAGACTTTAGGGAACATATCCCCCCATTTCCTTTCCAGTCTGTCCAGGGCTTCCACAACGCTTGCCGCCTTTTGGTCCGGCATCTTAATAATGATTTCATCCCTGGTTTTTCGCTCTGTTAAGACAAGCATACATGACTTTGTAATTCCCTGCTTGCCCTTTACCGTGTCCATTTCCCAATGTCCAAAGGTTTCCCGGTCCTTTACTTCCTCCGGGCGGTTCTCTATGCTCTCCCCGGCGGATGCCCTTTTCTGCACCTTAACTTTCTTATTATGCTTTTTCCGCTTCCCCTTTATCGGCAGGTCCTTATTGGTTAATTTAAGGAAAATACCATTGTCTATATATCTGTATAAAGTCCTCACGCTAATAGAGGTCTTAAACTCAATCCCACTTTGGGCTACTGCTGCCAATGCGGCTTCCGGGCTATATTTATCATTTACAATTTTATTCTCTATGTATTCAGCTAAAGGCATATCATTCCCAATTTTAAGGCTACGCCCCTTTCCCTGGGCGTTCCAATCATGGTTCTTTTGCCCCAAATCGCTACTATACCTCACTTCCTCGGTATAGTCACTATTTCTATGTGTATATTCTCCCCTTTTCATTTCCCGGTATATAGTGCTTCTGTGGACGTGCAAATACGCCGCAATCTCCGTTACCTTATGGCCGGAATTAAGCATTGTTTCCATCTTTATCCTATCATTTTTAGTTAAGTGCTTCCCCATGAAATCATCCCTCCAAAAGAAACGGGCACGGAAAGAATCCGTGCCGCCCAATGTCCTATTTTTTATACATCCTCTTTAATCTCTTCCCGGTAAGTGATTTCAATGGTGATGCAAAACGCATCTTCTAATTTGTCCAACTCATATTCTTCACTATAGCCCACTCGCTTGTAACTTTTCAGTATTTTATATTTTCCGCCAGATACTTCCGTTTCCACGTCCCTTATATTTCCGCTCTCTATCAGCTTCTTAACCCTGGCCGTACTGCCTTTCTTTATATCGCCAATATGTACGTCATCCACAAAAACCTGGATGGCTCCGCCCCCCCGAACAAAAGTTTGGCTTTTTCCGATAGTTCATATTGATAGATTTTTTCATTTTCCCGGCCATCTTCAATAAGTGCCTTTTTAGAAAGTTTATAGTCCTCGTTTTCCTCCACAAGTTCCATAATCTCTTTCATGTGGGCTTCCACATTTTCCAGTTTATGCCGCTGTGTCTTGATTATCCCTTTCGGCCTTTTTGGTTCCTCCTGGGGCGGTTGTGCCTTGGCTTCCTGCTTTTTAGAGAATAGATTTTTCAAAATACCCATGTTAAGTTCCTCCTTTTCTTACGGTGTATCTGCGGTTTCGCATACCACAAGCGGCCATCCGTCCATATCACGCCCTACGGCTTATAGGATGACAGCTTGCAATATACCGGGTGTTGTCGTACAACCTTTTAAACGCCGGATAACTTCACCGGGGCGTGGCATGGTTTTCTAGTTCCCGGCCCACCTGGGAAGAATAGGCGTGTATGCTTCCCTGGTAGGTACTTTTTGCACCAGTGCAACCCATCAACAGTTTATAGGGGCTTTGGACCCTCACGCCGCCCATGGTTGGCATGGCCGTTTTAGTTGCCCCCGGCGGCTGTCCTGCTGCCGGGGCGGCATCTTAATCCAGGCCCATTCGTGCATCAATGGCCTGGTTTATATATTCGCTTACGCTCTGCCCTGCTGCCGCTGCGGCTTCCTTGACAATCGCTTTTTTTCCTTTGGGCATATTGACTTCCACCCTATCATAATTTGCCTTATTAAATTCATTTTGGTATTTAATCTGGTTGAAATCCTCTTTTTTCGGTCTTGCCATTTTCCCACTATCCTTTTATAATATTTTTAACGGATTGGGCGGTTTTGGCAAGTCCACCGCCCTTTCTGTTTCCCCTATTTCTTACGCTTCAATATCTTTTTGAGTATCTTCTTTTAATTCCCTCACCAATTCCAATGCCTTTTCGTTGTCCTTGTCCTCTAAGGCTTTTTCTATATTGTTGATGGTCCTTAAAAGTTTTCTGCAATATGCTACGAACTCTCTCATATCTTCCATGCCATTCTCCTTTCTATGCTTGCCCATGTATTTGTTAAGAATCTCTCTTAACTGTCTTTATTATATTACATATTCCGGGATATGTCAATACATATTCCGGGATATTTTTATTTTTCTCTAAGAAAAAGGAACACGCCTATTTTGACGTGTTCCCTATCCCGTGACATATCATTATTCCTTGCTTGGCCTGTTTGTCTCCAAAAGGCGGTTGTTTTACAGATTATTTCAATAACCCGTTTACCTTATCCTGGACGGCCCGGTAATCATACCCGGCAGCTTCCAGGCGTTTCTTGCGCTCTTCACCGTTGCCCCATGCTCCGGCAATCACTTCCCTGGCGACTTCCGCCACGCTCTTTGTGGGCTTTTCTTTCCCTTTCAGTAAAGCGTTTACCTGGTCCTGGACGGCCCGGTAATCATACCCGGCGGCTTCCAGGCGTTTCTTGCGCTCTTCACCGTTGCCCCATGCTCCGGCAATCACTTCCTTGGCTATGGCTGCCACGGTCTTTGCTGCGCTTCCGGCGGCATCTTCTCCGCTTTCCTCTTCATACCTGGGAACGCCATACCCCCGTATGTATCGGCCATCCACGGCCAGGACCCGGCGGCCAACGGCATTGTTTTTGTTGCCCTCAATGACGGTAATCTTTCCGCCGTCCACGCCCTCAACAATGCCCACATGGTCCGGCCATCCCGTACAATCCCCGGCCCCGGAATCGTCCCAATCATAGAAAATCACATCCCCAGGGGACGGCGTTCTGCTATCGCTTTCCTGCCATTCCCCCAGGGCACGGAATAATTCAACCATCTGGCCGCATCCGCACTCGGTTGGGATGATTTCCGTCAATCCGCATCTAATAGAAACGGCAGAAACAAAGGTTGCACACCAGGCATCCGTATATTTTACCTTATAGCCCCTTGCAAGCGGCTTGTGGCCGTTGTACACGTCTATGATGCCCTTGTGGGTCCCGTCCGCTTCATTCCTGCCTATCCACGCCCTTGCCTGGGCCAGGACGGCACTTGCTGTCTTTGCCATGTCCATTTCCCCTTTCACGTCATATTGCCGCAAATCGTACTGCGAAACAATACGCATGGTATTTTCCACATACTTGCTGCTTGTGGCGTACCCATCCGCCTTGATGGTTTCCAGGTATTCCGCCGGGTCCGTGATGCCTTTAAGGTTCTGGTATCTTTCCAGTTGGATGAAATCAAAATACCCTTTCACGCCCTCTTCCATGCTGCTGTACACCCGGAAATTGTCCTTAATCTGTGTAAGGGTTCCCGGCGTATACTCTTCCATGGTTTTAAGGTTCACGCTTTTCCCGGTCCACCTTGTCCCACATTTCAGCCCAAAATAATTATGGTACACCGCCGCCAGGCGGCTTTCCCCCCATCCGCTTTCCAGGATTGCCTGGGCTATAATGGGACTATGCACGGAAATCCCGTATGCGGCGGCGTATTTCTGCACATACCCGGCAACTTTTTTTATGAAATCCTGCTTTTCCATCCCTTACACTTCCTTTTCCGCATCCTCGATTTCCACGCCTACTTCAATCCCGGCATTGGCCGAATCTGTCAAGCCCTCGCCAATGATATAGGCCACAACGGATGCCCCGGCCATGATAAGTGCCGTTACCTGGGCGGCTGTGTTCTCCGTCCCTCCCGTTGCAACAATCATCATGGAAACAAAGGAAGCCGCCGCCGTCCATAACTTACGGCTTGTAAGTTTCCTTACCCAATTTACATTTTTCATTGTCCGTTTCTCCTTTCGCCTTTCTTTTATTTCCAAACCCGTTTTGGGTGTGGATGCCTTTTAATAAATCCCCCGGATGCCCTGCTCCGTTAAGAAGTCCTTTTGCTCATGCTTTATTTCCCTGGCATACTGCAAGGCGGCTTCCGTTTCCCCGTTTGCGTGCCCGTTCTTTAGGGCCGTGGC
>NZ_CALPDH010000026.1:0-83683 GCF_943193215.1 Acetatifactor aquisgranensis
CTTGGCTCATTCATCTGAGATATGAAACTTAAAATTCCTTGATTTTTTAAGGAAAATCACTTGACATTATAGGGAGGTAGCCTGATGGGGAGCATTCAGTCTACTATAAAAAGATTGGGATATGACAAGTCAGATAATTTATTATATTTATCAGAGATAAATACTTGTGAAACAATATCTTGGCATGACAAAAGGGTAATAAATGAGCTATCCCCATATGCGGTGTATGTTGTAGATGATAGTGCCTTAGTTGCTTTTTTTGACAATTTGTGTGAAAGAGTAGATGAGGATATCCAATGCAAAATTTGGAATGCACAGATTCCGATAATAATTTCTGATGAGGGAAACTGGGTTAAAATTTATAACGGTAAAAGCATGCAGATAGATAATGGGGAGAAAATACGGCTTACTGATATTGCAAACTATAATGTCGATCAATGCGATGAAACTAATAATTTTTCGTATTGGAACATTACCAGTAACAGGACACTTAGCCTATATGAGAAAGATTCAGCGAAAAAAAATCTTAATGATTTTTTGATTGGAAATTTGAAATTTCTTACATCAGAATTGAAGGAAAAATATCATATATCTTTTGCTAATAAATTAGTTCTTAGAATTTTATTTATTAGATATCTAATAGATAGAGGGGTGTGTATTGGATACAAAGGATTAGATAGTAATATTAAAGAAACACAGAACAAATTTCTTGAAATAGTACGAGACAAGAAGGAAATTTTTTTGCTTTTTAAATTTTTAAAGCAGGAGTTTAATGGAAATTTATTTGAAATGGATGAACAGAGTGAATGGCGTGAGGTAAGTGATTCTGCACTTATTATGTTGTATGACTTTTTGACAGCAAAAATTGAAATGAAGACAGGACAATATTGCCTTTTTCCATTTTATGATTTTAATATTATTCCAATTGAGTTGATTAGCAATATATATGAAATTTTGTTAGGAAAAGATAAACAAGATAAAGACAAGGCTTTTTATACACCTGAGTATCTTGCGGATTATATTATCCAACATACAGTCGGAAAACGTCTTATGAAAAGTAATGAATGTGCAGTTTTTGATCCATCATGCGGATCAGGAATTTTTTTGGTAAAAGCTCTTAGAAAAATTTTAGAGAAAAATTCGGTAAATGGTTATATTTATGACAAAGAAAAAATTAATAGATTGGTTAAAAGTAATATATATGGTGTGGATTATAATGAAGAAGCAATAGATGTTACAATTTTCTCTTTATATATTACTCTTTTTGATTTTCAGGATCCGAAAAATTTGAAAGAGTTTCAATTACCATTACTGAAGGGGGAAAATATATTTTTCGGAGATTTTTTTGATGAGAATATATTGAAATTAATTGATGGAATCAAGTTTGAATATGTAGTTGGTAACCCGCCTTGGGGAAAGATGCAACAAGAAGGTTATAAAAAATATTGCGCAAGTAAAAACGTTACTCCTCAAGATGGGGAAATTAGTGTCGCTTTTTTGTTAAAAGTACAGGAAGTTGGGAATGAAAATACGGAATGTAGCTTAGTCATTCCCTCTAAAATTTTATATAAAGGGAAAAAGCCTTCTTGCGAATTTAGAAAAAAGTTTTTAAGTAATGTTTGTATGCGGCAAATATTAGAAATTTCATCAGTGAGAAAGCAGATATTCAAAGGGGCAACAGCACCAGCGGCGGTGCTTTCTTTTGTATGCCATAAAGCTCCGCATAATCATAAGTTGGAATATATCAGCCTAAAACCCAATAAGTTTTTAAGGTTATATGGCATCATAATGATAGAACCGGATGACGTTAAGTATGTTTTACAAGAGCTGCTTTTGAAGAATGACTGGCTATGGCAAGTGCTGGTATATGGCAGCTATTGGGATTATGAGTTGATTGATTCTTTACGAAAAGAAATGCCGATAATTGAAGATGTAGCAAAAGAATATGGTCTTATATTGAAGAAAGGTATAGAAGACCATGTGGGGGTCGGGCAGGATGCGTCACATTTGGTTGGGAGACGTATTATTGATTCGGACGGTTGTATAGAACCTTTCTGTATATCTTTAGATAATGCGTATTTTTTCAATAAAAGCAAAATACATCGTGTGAGAGCAAAAGAGATATTTGAACCTCCATATGTTTTGTTTAAAAAAGGATTGAACTGTGAAGATTATTCAATTAGAGCTGCTTATACAGAAGAAAGATTATTATATAAGTGTACAATATCATGCATAAAAGGGAATAAAGAGGATAAAAATATACTTCTTAATTTCGAAGGGCTATTAAATTCTTCTTAGTTTACTTATTTGAATTTTATGCTTGGTTCCTCTGTTGGAATAGAAAGGGAGCAGGTGTTTTTAGATGAATTGGAGAGGTTTCCGTATGCTTACAGTGAAAATCTAGTTGAATTAGTAAAAAAAATGCATTTGGCAATTCAAAACAACTCGCCAACAGAAGAGATTAAGAAAAAAATTGATAATTGTGTTTTTGAAATGTATGGAGTACAAAACAACTATTTTATCAACTATGCTTTAAAGGTGCAAATACCAATGCTTTGTGGAAACTATACTGAATCGAAGTGTAATTCGGCGATGCTTATTCAATATGCGGAGGTATTTAGTAATGTTTGGGATAAAAGATTAGAAAGAAGTAATATAAGTTATTCAATAAATTTATATCCAAATATAAAAGGAAGATTTGCAGCCTTTTATATGTGTCTCTCTTTTGATAAAAGGGATAATACGATAAACATAATGGAAGAAGTGGATGACAATTTAACATTATTGACTAATTTTATGATTTATAAATTGAATGACTGTTTTTATCAGACTAAGAACATAGGGGAGTTTGATGATGACGCATTTGTTATTGTCAAGCCCATAGAGTCTAGAAATTGGCACGCTGCAATGGCGATAAAAGATAGTTATAGGGTATTAAATGCAGTACTTCTTGGAGAGGAGGACTGTGAATGAGAGGAAAAATAAATCATAAAATAAGTGATGCATTGCGTCTAGATGATTTGGAGCAGATTACCAGTTATATAATGGAAATTTGTGAATTGCTCGTAGAAGACTTTACAAGAAAAAATAGAAAGCTTCCCAATAATGAAAATAGAATTAGAAGCATAATGTTAGAAGAATACTTGGATAATGATATCATAAGAAAGAATCATGATATGTTGGATTATAGTTTTACTCCTGAAACACAAGAAAACTATGATGGGAAAGGAAACTACATTGGACGCGCAGATATAAGGATTAAATTAAAAACAGACTTTGATAAACATAGCGCATATTACATAATTGAATGCAAAAGAATTGATGGAACAGAAGATTTAAATAGAAAATACATAGAAGAAGGAGTTGCACGATTTATAACTCAAAAGTATTCAGCATATTATGGAAAAAATATCATGCTTGGATTTGTTGTAAGAGAAATAAATATATCAGACAATGTTAAAAAAATCGCAGATTTACAAAATAAAAATCTCGATGCCAAAATTCAGGGCAATTTAAAAATGGTATGTAAAGTAAAGAATTGTGAAATGTATAAATGTACTTACCAAATAGAGCAAAGAGAACTTAAAACAATTCGTGAAGCGATACTAAAAGATATAACGGCAAAAGATTATTCTGTTATTGGCATTACCCTGACCTGTTCAGAGGAAACTTTGCGTGAACGTCATAAAAAGCGTGGAGATGCAAATGAATGTTCTTTTTTCTGGCTGCATTTAAAACCATATGAAGGCGATTATGTTATCAATACAGATAATAAAAGTGTTCAGCAAATAGTTGATGAAATGAAAGTTATTATAGATAGTGAGGGAAATGAATAGTGCAATTTAAAACAAATGATTTGATACTGCGGACTGTGACTGAAAACGACATTAAGGAGATTGCAAGAATGTGGGAATACCCACATGAAACAACGATAGATAAGGCATACGAAGCGTTAAAATACATGGAAGATACTCATAGTAAGAATCGGCAGAAATCAATTTGCCATTTATGTTTAGGCGTTTTTCAAAAGAAAGAACCAAATGTGATAATAGGCTGGTGCGGATTAGACGGAGAAGCCGAAATAGGAAAAACAGTTCTTTTTTATATGATTGATGAAAAATACCGAAATCAAGGTTATGCTACGCAATGCGCTATGGAATTGATAAATTATGCGTTTGAGGAGATGGAATATGACATAATCTATGGAGGATGCGCAAAGAGCAATGTAGAATCATATAGAGTAATGCAGAAGGTAGGAATGGTTCAAAATTCCTTTTATGAAAATGGGGATTATATTTTTTCGATTGATAGAGAAGCATTTTTAAAGTCCAAGTTCTCTTAATGATATAAAAGACATGGTGCTAGCACCCCATATTAGGGTGAATTCACTATTCTGTTCCTCCATAAACCTCGTTCCATTCCTCCTCTGTCAGTCGATTGGAATGCCACCAAATATTATAATCTTCTTCTGGTAAGATTATCTCATTCGATACATACTGAAAACTTTCCTCACTTAATGGACGGATTACGGTTGTGTGCGAAAACTCCTTAGACATATTTCCATTGGGATATACTGCATTGATAATAAGCATGACCGTCCCATCCTCATTCTCTGTATAGCCCACTACTTCCGGATACGCAATATCCGGATATTCCACCTCGTAAAAGCCTCGTGGTCTGTACTCATAGGCGGCAAGCTCCGGAATATATTTTGTTTTGGAATGGAGCGTTTGGCTGTCCATATTGAAATATGCCCCGATTACATTTTCAAATAGTTCATCCGGCACATGATAAACTGCTCCCACTTCTAAGTCTTCGTCCGGCAAATAAGGCACTGGCTGGCCGTGCACCATTGGATAGAACCTGTCAAATAAATCGTAAAAATCCAAATCTCCAAAATCGTCCTCACTCCAATTACACAGAAACAGGTTGTTCTGCTCATAACCGACTGGCAGGATATACTTTCTGTTATATTCCCTGCACTTTTCATCTAAAGGTAAAATCCGGAGCATCGTATGTTCCCGCGTAGCGCTTAATGTCAGGATATACCCCTCAACGGAAAAGCAGCTTCCCTCAAAGATTAAATACCCCTCCTCTGAATACTGCCAGAAATCCGCCGGGTAACTTACCGCGCTTCTGTTTTTCAGGCATCCGTTCTGGTCATACTGGTAATATTCTCTGACGATATTTACATTGCCGTCCTCTGTCTTCAAATCAAATTTACGGATTCCCATCCCCATAATCACTATAATTGTCAGCTCAGCAGTCTCTTTTTCATCTACTGCTCTGCAAAAACCAAGCGCCTGTTCTGCCTGCGTCATGTCAACCTGATTTCCGCTATCAACAGCCACATAACCATTTTCCCCAAGCCTGATCACCATGCGCCGCGTGATATCCAGACTTCCCAATGTATTAGCATCTGCCGCTTCCTCATAAATGTCGCTGAGGATCTCCTCTATGCGTTCTGCATCGGCAGAATCATTTTCAGCGGAAAGATATGCTTCATTGTCTGTCTGTATTATCTCGATGTCCGATACCTCCGGCGTTTCATCACCGCACCCCGTCAATATCATCATTATCATGCTAATCATTGCAAATAAAAGATGCTTTCTATTCTTTTTCTTCATAATCTGTCCTCCAGCCTGCAGCTCTTTATAATAAATAGATAGCCTAAATATCACTGACGTAAGATTTACGGGAAGAATTCAATACACTCTACAAATATTACACATGAAAGATTTGCATGTCAAGTAAAAACAGTTCTGTGGGCACATCAACATAAGACAAGGGAATCAGCCCAACGTGGCGATTCTTGCTCATATGCTGGAATTTATACTGCTTAACCAGTGCAGTATGGTAAATTCTGGCGTTATGTAGTACAACAATGGAAAGGAAGATGGGATTGAAAAAGAAATACACGCATGATATGATAACAGAGGAAAGGGCGTTGGAAGAGAAAAGAGCTTTTGCCTGCCGTCTGATTGCGAGAGGAAAGCAGACACTTGAAGTTCCGGTTCTAAAACTGTTTTAGGAACGCAAGATTGTAAGCCGGGGACAGCAGGAAGCGGAGAAACAGAAGAGATGACGGCAAAGTGGAACGGAGAATGAAGATATGGAGGGGATGCCGGACATGAGCATAGTTGTGAATATTTATTATACCGGGACGGGCGGGAACGCGCGGAAGTTTGCGGAGGAAATGGAGAGCAGTGGGACTGCGTCAAAAATCCGTAAGGAAGAGGGGAATCTGCGATATGAATACTTCATTCCCATGGCAGACCGGGAGACGGTGCTGCTAATCGACTGCTGGAAAGACCAGGAGGCCATTGACCGGCACCATGCCTCCCCGATGATGGCGAAGATTGCGGAGCTTCGGGAGAAATATGATTTGCATATGAGGGTGGAGCGGTACGCGGCTGACGAGGGCGGGATACCGGAGGCGGACAGACGCTTTATGAAAGAGTAGGGATGGGGCATGGGCTGCATTCCGGTTCGGCTGCGGCAGCTCACCCCATCAAGCCCACAGATAAGATTTCGCCTGAAATATTGGCATATATCCCCAGACCGTGATCGGCAAACATCTCGTCCAAATCGTAATCAAAGTAGAGTTCACCGTTTGGATATACATACAGGAAGCCAAGCGAAATGCGGCTGAGAAATTCCTCTGTCGTAATGGGGGGAAAATCGGCGTTCTCTCCCCATATTTCGACAAATCCGTCTTCACCGGCCGCATATTCCACAGCGCATTGCCTGAGCTTTTTGTCCCAGCCGGCGGATTCCGCGACGATTCTGCGAAGGTTTTCCAGCGCGATATCTGCCGCAGGAGAGTCGCCGCTGTCACAGTACAGACTGACGGATACCTCCCTGCCGAGCCATTTTATTTCGCCGTCATACACTCTGTCCTTGAGCGGATTCTTTAAAATAAAAGTACCCATCTCATCGTTTATGATAATGGAATCAGGCTTTTTCCTGAATAATCTTAAGATTGACATAGCATCCTCTCATAAATTCCTCTTAATGACAATAAGTATAATCATTCTTTGACAGGAATTCAATATATTTCTCCGGAAGTCAACAGGGTTTTAGAGTATCAGACAGTCTTGAACACCGGATTGAGAACCGACAAATTCCTTGAGGTTCGGGAAATGGACTTTGATGGGATACTGAACAGGCTTGAAAAGTACTATTGATAATGAGAATGGGGGATTAGAGGATAAGGAAAGTTGATTTTCCGGCAAAATCATGCTATGATGAGAAAAATCAGAAAGTAGAGTTCCATATGAGGAGATATGTTAAGTCTGCATAGCACTGGCTATTGCAGAAAAAACAACGGATGCCGCTTTGTGCGGGCTATCCGTATGTGAATGGAATGTTATAGCCAATGCTATCCCGAAATCATCGATTTATACTGACGATTGCGAGTATGGGAGGCAGACATGGGCTATATAAGAGCAGAAGAAATTCTGCCGGAGGAGATTATCGCGCTGATTCAACAGTACGTTGACGGAACAAACATATATATTCCGCGGAAACAGGAAACCGGCAGGAATGGGGCGCGAAGACAGCCTACCGGGTGGAACTGCAGGACAGGAACCAGTTGATTTACAAAGGCTATCTGTCCGGCATGATAAATGGCAGGAGAAAAGTGACGAATCTCTCACAAAAAAGTCACGAAAATGTAACCCGCATATCCTATGATAGACTCAGACATGCAAGATTAAGTCTGGAGCGAGGGACATGACGATGAGAGATAAAAAATATATTCAATTCATAAGAAGAATGGCAGGAGGCATCGTGTTCGCTGCGGGCGGCCTGCTTTTAGGGATTCTGCTGGTGCTGCTGGGCATTCTGTACGGAATCATCAGTCTGGTCATAGGGCTGCTGGACTGTCTGCTCAGGAAGACAGAGAGACACTGCAACAGCAGAGAGGAAACGTTAGAGCAAGTCAAATTAAATGAAATAAAAAACACGGCATTGCCTGTATGACACTGCCTGTAGTAAGGAAAGACTATGAAACGAATCTTTTTAGTGGAAGACGACAAAGAAATCGCCAGGAATCTGGCGCTGCTTCTGCATGGCGAGGGTTTCTCCGTCACCTGCGCCCGCACCCGGCAGGAAGCGGTGGAACTGCTCTCAGAGAACCGCTTCGAGCTGGCGCTGGTGGACATTTCCCTGCCCGATGGCAGCGGCTTTGCAATCTGCACGGAAATCCGGCAGACCCAGGACATGCCCGTAATCTTTCTGACTGCCTCCGGCGACGAGGCCAGCGTGGTGACCGGCCTGAACATGGGAGCGGACGATTATGTCACCAAGCCTTTCCGCCCCCGGGAGCTGATTGCGCGGATTCAGGCAGCCCTGCGCAAAAACGCCCATGCCCCATCCATATTTGAAATCGGGAATCTGCGCGTGGACACGGCGGCTGGCATCGTGAAAAAGGGCGACAGGGAAGTCTTCCTCTCCGCGCTGGAGTACCGCCTGCTTCTGGTGTTCCTGGGCAGCAGGGGCGGCATCCTGACCCGGGACAGGCTCCTGGACGAACTGTGGGACGCCGCGGGAGAATTCGTGAACAACAACACGCTGACAGTGTATATCAAGCGTCTGCGGGAGAAGATTGAGGAGGATCCTGCCGCGCCCCGGATCATCCTCACGGTCCGCGGGACAGGATACCGATTGGGAGGAAATGATGTTTCGGAATAAGGAAATCCGACGGTTTGGCTTTAGCTTCGCCGGGATAACGCTTCTGGCCGCCCTTGCGGGCTTTGCCCTCCAGCGGCAGGCCGGAATATTGATATTATGCGCTGCCGCTGCCTATGGAGCGGCTTTTTTTCTGTTCACCAGGGCCCGGTACAGGAGCATTGCGAAAATTTCAGAGCAGATTGACCTGGTGCTCCACGATGCGGATGTCCTCTACATCAGCGAGGCGGATGAGGGCGAGCTGTCCATCCTGCAGACTGAGATAACCAAGATGACCCTGCGCATCAGAGAACAGAATGATGCCCTGAAATCGGAGAAAAAGCTTCTGGCCGATTCACTGGCGGACATCGCCCACCAGCTGCGCACGCCCCTGACCTCCGCCACATTGATCTGCTCCCTGCTGAAAGACAAGCCGGCGGAGGCAGAGCGGCGTGCCCTGCTGCGGGAGATGAAAGCGCTGTTCCTCCAGATGGACTGGCTGATTACCGCGCTGCTCAAGCTGTCACGCCTGGACGCCGGCATCGTAGTCTTGAAACGGCAGCAGCTGGAGGTGAGCGGCCTGATAGAGGCAGCGGTGAAACCTCTGCTGATTCCCATGGAACTCCACGACGTCACCCTGGAGACAGAAGGGGCGGAGGGGATAAAAATCTGGGGAGACTCGGAATGGCTGCCGGAGGCAATACGGAATATCGTCAAAAACTGTATGGAGAGTGCGGGAGATGGGGGGACAATCCGGATAATCTGCGAGGACACGCCGCTCTATGCCCGGATTACCATCCGCGACAATGGGCCCGGCTTTGCAAAGGAGGATCTGCCCCATCTCTTTGACCGCTTCTACCGCGGAAAAGGCGGGGAGACTTCCGGGTACGGCATCGGTCTGGCGCTGTGCAGGACAGTCATCGCCAGACAGGGCGGCACGATTACCGCGAAGAACCATCCCAAAGGAGGCGCCATGTTCCTGATTCGTTTCCCCAAGTGAGCCAAATGGCCGGAGTGAAAGTGACAAATGTAAGTGACGGATCAGTCATCTAAAAGTCACGAAGATGTAAGCCCCGGGCGATAAGATAGGGGTAAGCCTGGGGGGCCGGGATTCCCGATGGGGCCTGAGCCGGAAAGGCTGACACGGAAACGGAATCAAAAGGAGGATTACATCATGACTTTTTTCAAAAAGTGTCTCATTGCGGCAGGAATATTGAGTCTGTGCTGGCTGTTTGCGCGGCTGTCCGGAAAAAGGAAAGGAGGTGCCTGCCATGGATTTTCTGAGGATTGAGAATCTGTGCAAGGTCTACGGCAAGGGTGAGAACCAGGTCATGGCGCTGGACCATGTGTCCCTGACCATCCGGAAAGGAGAGTTCATCGCGATCATCGGCTCTTCCGGCTCCGGAAAGTCCACTCTGCTGCATGCCATTGCCGGCGTGGACGCTCCTACCAGCGGTAAGGTGTGGCTGATCGGGCAGGACGTCTATGCCCAGAACAATGAAAAACTCGCCATTTTCCGCAGGCGGCAGGTGGGGCTGATCTACCAGTTCCACAATCTGATCCCCACGCTGACCGTGGTGGAGAATATAACGCTGCCCGTTCTCATGGACAGACAGCGTGTGAACCGCCAACGCCTGGAGGAGCTGCTGGAGCTGCTGGGGCTCACGGAGCGCAGGAACCATCTGCCCAATCAGCTTTCCGGCGGCCAGCAGCAGCGGGTAGCCATCGGCAGGGCCCTGATGAACGCGCCCCAGGTGATGCTGGCCGATGAGCCCACAGGCAGCCTGGACAGCCGCAATGGCCACGAGATCATCCGCCTGCTCAAGGAGAGCCACAGGCAGTATGGGCAGACACTGATCATTGTCACCCATGATGAGAACATCGCCCTGCAGGCGGACCGCATCATCTGCATCTCGGACGGACAGGTGGTCCGGGACGAAAGGCAGGTGTGACGGCATGAATATTTTCAGAAAGACTGCCTGGCAGAGCTTAAAGAACAGCCGCGTCCGCAGCCTGGTCACAGTCATAGGGGTGGCGCTGTCCGCCGCCATGTTCACGGCGGTCACCACTTTCGCGGTGTCCCTTCAGTCCTATCTGGTGAACGGCGCCATTGTCAGGCATGGCGGCTGGCATGTGAATTTCCCCGCGGCAGACGCCTCCTTTGTGCAGGAGCAGGCAGAGGATTCGCGGGTGACGGATATCGTTACCTTTGCCAACATCGGATACGCCCGGCTGGAGGGAGGGCAGAATCCCGATAAGCCCTATCTGTTCCTGGCAGGCTTTTCTCAGGAGACTTTCGAGGCCCTGCCGGTGAATCTGATTCTGGGCAGGCTGCCGGAGCGGGACGACGAGGTTCTGGTGCCGGCCCATGTGGCCTCCAATGGCGGCGTGCAGATTTCGGTGGGAGATGTGCTCTTCCTATCTGTGGGGGAGCGCATGTGCACGGATGAGACGCTGAACCAGCATGTGCCCTACCGTTCCGGCCGGGAGCCGGGGACGGAAAAGGAGAACCTGCTCGTCACGGATAAAAAAGTCTACAAAGTCGTAGGCATATATAAAAGGCCTTCCTTTGAAGAGCGGACTGCGCCAGGGTATACCCTGATTACGGCTGCGGATGGCCTGCAAAGGGACGGGCTGCAGACGGGCAGCTTCAGCGCTTTCGTCACGCTGCAAAATCCCTATCAGGCCCGCTCCTATGGGGAGGAGGCGTCGGCAGACGGGGCCTATGCCCTGAATCAGGAGGTGATGCGGTTCCTGGGTCTTTCGGACAGCGAGGCAATCAATGGATATCTGTACGCGATAGGAATCATTTTGGTGTTGCTGATCATGCTGGGCTCTGTCTTCCTTATATATAATTCTTTCACAATCTCCCTAAACGACAGGGTGCACCAATCCGGCATTCTCCTGTCGGTAGGGGCCACGGAGAGGCAGCTGCGCGGCATGGCCATTTTCGAGGGATTCTGCATCGGCCTGGCAGGCATCCCTCTGGGCGTGCTGATCGGCATTCCTGTCATCAGGCTGGTGCTGGCGCTGGTGGAGGAGAACTTCAGGAATGTGCTGTACGAGGGTGTGCCCCTGACCCTGACCATATCGCTGCCGGCTCTGTCTGCCGCCGCGCTGATTGGCATGGTGACCATACTGATTTCGGCATGGATTCCGGCGAAAAAGGCGGCCCGCATGCCCGTGATGGAATGCATCCGCCAGACAGGTGAACTGAAGCTGGAGCCGAAAGCTCTGCGGACATCCCAATCTTTCGGCAGACTTTGCGGCCTGCCCGGAATCCTTGCGCTGAAGAATTTCAAGAGAAACAAAAGGCGTTACCGCAGCGTCATCCTCTCCCTTACCTTAAGCGTGGTACTGTTCGTGGCAGCAGGCTCCTTTGAGACGGCTCTGGAGCAGCTGACGGAAATGACGATGGTGGATTTGGACGGGGATATCCTGTTTCAGGCAAAAGACATGGAGGAAGGCAGGCTGCAGGAAGTCTATGGGAACCTGAAGACCGCCGACGGCGTATACAAAAGTGAATGCCGCCCGGAGGGGATGCTGGTTTTCTGGTCAGAGTCCCCTGCCCGGTCCACGGAGCAGATGCAGGCCATGCTGGAGGTCATGGGAATCGCGGCAGGCCATGCCTGCACTTTGAGCAACATTTATGAGGTTCTGGAGGAGAACAGAAATATACGGTTTATCGTCAATCTGTTCTCGGCGGTGTTCCTGGCCATGATTTCCCTGATAGCAGTGGCCAATGTGTTCAACACGATTTCCACCAATATCAGGCTGCGCAGGCGGGAACTTGCCATGCTGCGCTCCGTGGGCATGTCCGACAGGGAATTCGGCCGGATGATGTGGTTTGAATGCCTTATCTACGGATGGCGGACCCTGTGCTTCGGCCTGCCCGCCGCATTGCTTGTCTCCTGGCTGATTCACTGGTGGCTGACAGGCAGGGAGGGTGTGCAGGCTGCTTTCCCGATTCCCTGGAAAGGGTTGGGAATCAGCATACTCGGTGTATTTATCGTGATATTCGTCACGGAATTGTACGCGGCGGGCAGGATAAAAAGGGAGAACATCATAGAGGCGCTGCGGGACGATGTGACCTGAGCGAATCTCTCTTCCTGCGTTTCTTTTTTCCGCAAAATTATTGCCTAAAATGGCTGCAGGCAGTATAATGTATTACAAACTACATTTCGATATGGAAAAAGGAACGGTAAGATAACAAAATATGGATACAAATACGATAATCATCATAATGATCGCGTGCGCGGCAGCCATGGCAGGCAGCGCTGTCCTCTATCTGCGCCATCGGGCCAGGCGCGCCAGGCCGGAAGACTTCGATTTGATGGAGGGCCATGATTTTGAGTACTACTGCGCGGAGATTCTGAGGAAGAACGGCTTTCAGGAAGTGGAGGTCACCAAAGGCAGCGGCGATTACGGCATCGATATCCTGGCCCAGAAGGACGGCGTCACATACGCCATCCAGTGCAAATGCTACACGGCCCCCGTGGGCGTGAAAGCCGTCCAGGAGGCCTACGCCGGGCGGGATTATTATGACAGGATGGTGGGCGCGGTGCTCACCAACCAGTATTTTACCCAGCCTGCGGTGGAGGCCGCCGGGAAGCTGAAGATACTGCTGTGGGACAGAGGGTATCTGGAGGACATGGTGGAGGAGGCCGAAGACTCCTGAAGCGTCCCGGCGCCGCGCCATAAGGGCAGGCTGCGGGCGACAGGGTCATTGCGTCTGCCTTAGCTTTTCGCCCAGGGACAGAAAATCCGCAGGCCCCCAGTCCAGACAGAAACTGTGGAAACGGTAATCCGTATATTCATTTCCCCAGAGCCGTTTCGCCTCTTCCTGCAGGGAGAGGATTTCCAGATAGCCCAGATAATATTTCGGGTAGTTGCAGGGCGACTGTATGATGTAATTATAGATTGCTTTCATGGAGGTGCTGTCGGTGATTCCAAAACCTGACAGCACCTTTGCTATCTGGCTGTAGGAGGCGTTCTCATAATGGATCAGCACGTCCAGGGCAGAATAGAGGCACAGCTGTAAGGAGCGGTTGCGGGCCTCCAGCTCAGTGGCCAGGGCCGCGGTCTCCTGGCCATGTTCCCGCAAAAGGTCTGCCGCATAGCCGAAAGAGAGGAATTCCACGTACAATGCCCAGCCCTCCTGATATCCCCCGTACCAGAGGATTTCCCTGGCCGGGCGCCCGCCTGCGGCCAACAGGGAGCGGTTGTGGTACACAGTCTGGTAGAGATGCCCCGGATACCCCTCGTGGGCCAGGGTGGTATACAGGTCCAGACCGTCAGGGGTCTTCTGGCGATTGATATAGATAGCGTTGGAATCCGTGTCGTCCAGAGGGGCTGTCAGATAAAAGGCCGGCGCGCAGTAATCCGTCAGATTGTCGGAAACGGCTTTCACGTGGACATCCACGGCCCCGCCCGGCACAGGGGGAAAGTCTGCCCCCATTCGTTCTTTTAAATCCAGCAGCATCTGGGAGGCCTCGCGATAGGGGAACTCCGGCGCCTCCTCCTGGACATAGTACCGGGCGATTTCGGGATGATCCGCCGCCATTTTCTTGATGGCCTCGTATTCCTGGGAGAACTTTTCCGCCAGCATCCGCTGGATTTCCTCGATGGAACGGTAGGAGCCGGTCTGGGAGATCAGCAGCTGTTCGTAATAGGCTTTCCCCTCGGGCAGCGCCGCCAGCCCCGCGGGCAGGGCGTCAGAATCCTCCAGCAGCGTGAGGCCGTCCCCCAGCTCGGCGTAAGCGGGCAGCAGCACAGTCTTTAACAGTCTTTCGTTCTGGGCGATGTAATGGCCGGCCTCATCGGCGGTGACAAGGCCTTCCTGAAAGAGAGTCTCCAGGCGCTCCTGAAAGGTGGTCTGCAGGAAATGCGTGCCGGCCTCCAGATCCTCTTTTGTGACAATAGTGTCACATTGCTCCCGGACAGACTGCAGGGAGGAGGCGGGCATGGGGAAGCCTGCGGCGGCCTTTTCCTGTTCATAGACCAGCAGAGAGGCGAAATATTCGTCGGTCTGGTCCAGGAGCGCGAGATAGTCCTCCACGTCCCTTTTGGAGCGGAAAGCATATTCCGCCAGCAGGATAGGCAGCTGGGTCTGGGTGCCCGAGGAGGGCGACAGAGGCTCGTCGTAATAGGCGAATCCGCTCAAAGCCAGGGAATTCTCCAGAGTGCGGGTCAGAAGCCGCCAGAACCAGGCGTCCTCCTCGGAGAGCTTTGCCGCATCCAGACTTTTAAGCGCCGCCAGCATATTTTCGGCTGCGGCCCGGCTGCCGGACACGCTCCCGGAATCATAGCAGGAGAGGGAGGGCCTGTAGTCGCCCAGCCCAAAGTCCGCCGGATTTGCCAGGGTATAATGGAGGTTCAGCGTGTTGCCCGCCAGTTCGTTCGCGAAAAGTTTCGTGGTAAGGCTCTCAAAGCGCTTTTCGTCTCTCTGATATGTAAAAAGGAAGACAGTCAGGCCGATGAAAGCCAGCAAAAAGACCAGACCGAAAAGCAGCTGTTTGTTGGAAAGACGTGAATTCTTTTTCAAAAAATCACCTGATGAGAAAAGATGTTGCTACATTATATGGGACATTATTGACTTTATTGCATAATTTTTTTATACTGATAAGTAGAGATGTTGAACTTGGCAATTTCAGTAAAAAATCATGCATAGAGACAGGAAAGAGGTAAATTATGAGCGAGGAAATCAGGAAAGCGATTCAGGAGGGACAGACGGTGCTGGGTCTGGAATTCGGGTCCACCCGCATCAAGGCGGTGCTGGTGGATAAAAGCCATCAGCCCGTCGCCCAGGGGAACTGGGACTGGGAGAACCGTCTGGAGGACAATATCTGGACATATAGTCTGGAGGATATCTGGAAAGGGCTGCAGGGCTGCTATCGGAACCTGGCAGAGGATGTGCAGGCGAAATACAGCGTACCCCTCACGAAGCTGGCCGCTCTTGGTTTCTCCGGCATGATGCACGGCTACATGCCCTTTGACGCGGCAGGCAATCTGCTGGTGCCGTTCCGCACATGGCGCAACACCATGACCGAGGAGGCGTGCAAAAAGCTGCTGCCCGTGTTCCGTTTCAACATTCCCCAGAGATGGAGCATCGCCCACCTCTATCAGGCCATCCTGAACGGGGAGGAGCATGTGAAGGATGTGGCGTTCTTCACCACTCTGGCCGGATACATACACTGGCAGCTGTCAGGGGAAAAAGTGCTGGGCGTAGGCGAGGCCTCCGGCATGTTCCCCATCGATTCCGAGACATGTGATTTTGACGAAAGGATGATAGCCCGGTTCGACGAGCTGGTGGCGGACAAAAAGTTGGGCTGGAAGTTAAAGGATATCCTGCCGGGAGTGCTGTGCGCGGGACAGGGCGCGGGCACCCTGACAGCCGAGGGCGCGAAGCTCCTGGATCCTACGGGCACCCTGCAGCCCGGCGCGCCCATGTGCCCTCCCGAGGGGGACGCGGGCACCGGCATGACGGCCACCAACAGCGTCAGGAAGCGCACCGGCAATATTTCCGCGGGAACCTCCATCTTCTCCATGGTGGTGACGGAAAAGCCCCTTGCCAAAGTCCATGAGGAAATCGACATGGTCACCACGCCCGACGGCAGCCCTGTGGCCATGGTGCACTGCAACAACTGTACTTCGGACCTGAACGCGTGGGTGAACCTGTTCGAGGAATTCATGGGCAAGCTGCCCCTGGCAGGCAAGCTGGACAAGAATGAGCTTTACGGTCTTCTGTACAGGGAGGCTCTGGAGTCGGATGCCGACTGCGGCGGCCTGATGGCATACAATTACTTCTCCGGGGAGCCTGTGACAGGCTTAAGCGCCGGCAGGCCTATGTTCGTACGCACGCCGGACGCGAAGTTCACTCTGGCCAATTTCATGCGCAGCCACCTCTACAGCGCCATGGCCGCACTGAAAATCGGGAACGACATCCTTTTGAAAGAGGAACAGGTGAAAGTGGACTCCCTCACCGGCCACGGCGGCCTCTTCAAGACTCCTGTGGTAGGGCAGCAGCTGATGGCGGCGGCCATGAACGCTCCCGTGACCGTGATGGATACCGCCAGCGAGGGCGGCGCCTGGGGCATGGCAGTGCTGGCGGCCTATATGTATGAAAAAGAGGCGGGGGAGACCCTGCCGGATTATCTGAGCAGTAAAATCTTCGCGGGACAGACCGGCACCACGATTGAGCCGAAGCCCGAAGATGTGGCCGGATTTGACGCGTTCATTGAAAAATACAAGAGCACCCTGCCTGCTGAGAAAGCGGCAGTGGAGGGACTGGCATAAAACAAGCGGAAAGGAGCCTTATTATGTTGGAAGAATTGAAAAAATTAGTCTGTGAAGCCAACCTGGATTTACCCAGATACGGCCTTGTGACCTTTACCTGGGGCAATGTCAGCGCCATTGACAGAGAGAGCGGTCTGTTTGTCATCAAGCCCAGCGGGGTGGAATACGACAGACTGTCGCCGGAAGATATGGTCGTAGTGGATTTGGACTGTAAAAAGGCAGAGGGACGCTACAACCCGTCCTCCGACACCGCCACCCACGCGGAGCTTTACAAAGCGTTCCCGGAGATAGGGGGCATCGTCCATACCCATTCCTCCTACGCCACCAGCTGGGCCCAGGCCGGGAGGAGCATTCCCTGCTACGGCACCACCCACGCGGATTACATCTACGGCGAGGTACCCTGTGTCAGATGTCTGAACGCGGAGGAGATCGCGGAGGATTACGAGAAGAATACGGGTCGCCTGATCGTGGGAGAGTTCCTGCGTATGTGCAAGGATCCATTGTCCGTGCCTGCAGTGCTGTGCAAGAACCATGGGCCTTTCACATGGGGGAAAGACGCAAAGGAAGCCGTGCACAACGCGGTGGTCCTGGAGGAAGTGGCGAAGATGGCTTACCGCACCGAATCCATCAATCACCATGTCCAGTCCGCGCCCCAGGAGCTGATGGATAAGCATTATTATAGAAAGCATGGCGCGAATGCCTATTATGGACAACATGAATAGATAAGACGTCTATAAATAAACGGAAAAACAAAGATACGGTCCGCATGCCCGCAGGTAAGCACAAGTCTGTGCCGTCTGGCGGGCATGCGGCGGAATGGAGGATAAAATGGATAACTTAGAACTGCGCAGGCGCGCCAACGATGTGCGGAAAGGCATCATCACGGCAGTCCACAGCGCGAAAGCAGGACATCCCGGGGGCTCTCTTTCTTCCGCGGACGTGTTCACCTATCTTTATTTTGAGGAAATGAACATTGACCCGAAAAATCCGGACAAGGAGGACAGGGACCGCTTCGTGCTGTCAAAGGGGCACAACGCCCCGGGCCTGTATTCGGCCCTGGCCAACAGGGGATTCTTCCCGGTGGAGGATCTGACCACTCTGCGCAAGCTGGGCTCCTATCTGCAAGGGCATCCCTGCATCCACATCCCGGGCGTGGACATGTCCTCCGGATCCCTCGGACAGGGAATCTCCGCCGCTGTGGGCATGGCTCTGGGCGGGAAGATGGACGGAAAGGATTTCCGCGTCTACACGCTGCTGGGCGACGGCGAGATCCAGGAGGGACAGGTGTGGGAGGCCGCTATGCTGGCCGGTTTCCGCAAGCTGGACAATCTCTGCGTCATCGTGGACAACAACGGCCTGCAGATCGACGGCCCCGTGGACAAGGTCTGCTCCCCCTACCCCATCGATAAGAAGTTCGAGGCGTTCAATTTCCATGTAATCAATGTGGATGCCCATGACTTCGACGCGCTCCGGGCCGCTTTCAAGGAGGCCAGGGAGACAAAGGGCATGCCAGCCTGTATCGTCATGCACAGCCTGAAAGGCAAGGGCGTCTCTTTTATGGAGGGCAATGTGGACTGGCACGGCAAGGCTCCCAATGATGCGGAATATGAAGTAGCAATGGCCGACCTGGACAAAATCGGCGCAGAATTAGAGAAAGCAGGTGAGGCGTAATGGCAGAGAATACAATCAGGAAAGTCGCGACCCGTGAAAGCTACGGCAACGCGCTGAAAGAGCTGGCGGAGGAATTCCCCAATCTGGTGGTGCTGGACGCGGATCTGGCGGCAGCCACCAAGACCAGTATCTTCAGGAAAGCCTGTCCCGACAGGCATATCGACTGCGGCATCGCCGAGTCCAACATGATGGGCGTGGCGGCAGGCCTCTCTCTGGTGGGCAAGATTCCTTTCGTGAGTTCATTCGCCATGTTCGCCGCGGGAAGGGCCTTTGAACAGGTGCGCAACTCCATCGGCTATCCCCATCTGAACGTGAAGATCGGCGCCACCCACGCAGGGATAACCGTGGGCGAGGACGGAGCCACCCATCAGTGCAACGAGGATATCGCTCTGATGCGGACCATCCCCGGCATGGTGGTCATGTGCCCCGCGGACGACGTGGAGGCGAAAGCCGCTGTCCGCGCGGCCCTGGAATACGAGGGGCCTGTCTACATCCGTTTCGGCCGCGCGGCTGTGCCTGTGATCAACGACAGGCCTGATTACCATTTTGAGATTGGAAAGGGCTCTGTGGTCAGAGAGGGCACGGATGTGACCATCGTGGCGACAGGCATCTGCGTGGATTCCGCGCTGGGAGCGGCAAAGCTCCTGGAGGCAGACGGCATCAGCGCGGAGGTTGTCAGCATCTGCACCATCAAGCCTCTGGACGAGGAGATTGTCATAAACAGCGCGAAGAAGACGGGAAAAGTAGTCACCGTGGAAGAACATTCCGTCATCGGCGGACTTGGCAGCGCGGTCTGCGATTGTCTGAGCGCGAATCTTCCCACCAAAGTGAAGAAGCTGGGCATGCAGGATGTGTTCGGCGAGTCCGGCTCCGCCGCGGCGCTGGTGCAGAAGTACGGACTGGATGCGGAGGGCGTGTACAAGTCCGTGAAGGGATTCATGTAGACCGGCCAGGCCAGGATGCCTATAGGCTTGCAAGCCTGCGCCCGAGTTCAGGGGGCGAACAAGGCCGGCAGAACGGCAGCAGCCCGGGGCGGGAGTGGAACCGGAGACGGACACATAAGGGACAGGCCATCCAGGGGGATGGGAAAGGAGCGAAATGAAGATATTGGTCATAGGAGGCAGCTACTTTTTCGGCAGGGTCTTCGTGATGCTGGCGGCAAAGGAGCACGATGTCACGGTGCTGAACCGGGGAACCTATTCCGTTGCGCAGCTGGGTGCAAAGCAGATAACCGGCGACAGAAAGGACGCGGCAGTATGGAGGACAGTGACAGATGACTACGACTGCGTAGTGGACTTCTGCGCCTATGAGAAGGGGGACATCGCCAGGGTGCTGGAGAATATGCCGGGAAAGATTGGACAGTACATTTTCATCAGCACCGTGGATGTCTATGAGCGGGGCAGGGGCGGCCTGAAAGGGGAGGACACCCCGCTGGAGACCAGGATTCTGCCCGGGGAGGCCGGGGCGTACATCGCCGGAAAGGTGGCCCTGGAGCGGGAGGTGCGGGAGGAATGCGGCAGAAGGGGCATAGACGTAACGGTGCTGCGCCCGGCCATCCTCTACGGCCCTCTGAACTATGCCCCCAGGGAATCCGTCTATATCCGGCTGCTGGCCCGGAACCATGTGCTGCCCCGCATCACGGATGCCACAGGCTCTTTCCAGTTCGTCTATGTGAAGGATGCCGCCCGGGCCGTGCTGAAATGCCTGCGAAATCCCAGGGCCTGTGGACAGGCCTACAATCTCTGCGGGGAGGAAATCCTGACATATGATGCTTTCTTCCGGGAGCTGGGGCGCGCTTCGGACGCTGAGGCGCAGGAAATCTCCCTGACCGCCAGGGAGGCCGAAGACAAAGGGCTGCCCCTGCCCTTTCCGGTGACGGAGGCGGAGACGGAGCTGTATTCCAATGAAAAAGGCAAGGAGCAGCTGGGGCTGAGCTATGTGGATATCGCAGAGGGGATGGAGAGGACTTACCGGGCCTTCCGGGATATTTAGGGGACGGCCGGTTCCCGGTTTTACCCCGGAGGAACAAAAAACAGCAGCGCCGTCGCGATAAATCTCCCCTCCGCTATCTCCAGGGACAGAGAGCCATTGTATTTCTCCACGGTTCTCCGGACGCTTTTCAGCCCCCAGCCATGCCGCAGCCCGTCCCTCTTGGAGGTGGGGAAAAGGCGCGGCCCTGGCTGTCCGGCGCAGGGGTTGGATACGCGGACAATCAAAAAGTGATGGATGCTCCTCAGGGAGACCTGAATGACGGGCGGGGGCGTTTCGGGCTGGCATGTGCGGCCGCTTTCGGAATCCGCCCGGTTCCTCTTCCTGCCTGCGGATCTCCTTTCCCTGTCCAGGGACTCGATGGCGTTGTCCAAAAGGTTCGTCAGCACCGTGCAGAAATCATCCTCCGAAATCCCGGTGTTTGCCGGGAGCTGGGCGTTGATGTCCATCCGATAGCCTTTTTCCGTGGCAAGCCTTTCTTTCGCGTTCAGCACGGCATCCACCACCCCTACGCCGGTCCACAGGATGCCCGAAAGATGCTCCATGGGTCTGCTGACCCGGGAGATATACTGCATGATGTCTTCCGGCCTGCCCTCCCGGGCCAGCTGGTAAATGGTCTGCAGATGGTTTTCCATATCGTGGAACAGCATGGCGTTCTCCGACCATGCCTGTAACAGCAGCTCATACTGGCTGCGGAGCATTTGGGCTTTTTCCGATTCTCTTTTCAGGTTTCTGCGAGTTCCCATACCAATCCTCTGACACTTTATATATGCTGTTTCCAGAATTTCAGGAGCTTTTCCTTGAGGACAGGGAGCCTGGCCTGGCTCACCGGCAGGCGGGTGCCGTCCCTGAGGACTGCGCAGCCTCCCTGGATGCTCATGACCTTGGAAAGGTTCACGATGCACCCTCTGTCGATAAAGAGGAATTGTGTCCCGTCCAGCTCGTCATATACCTGCTGGAGGGAACGGCGCACCCGGCGGCAGACATCCCGCTCCCCCGAAACGGCAGGCAGGTCAGTGACCAGCACGGCATTTTTCCCCTCATGGGTAATGTAGAGAAGATTCTGCAGCGGAATCCGCTCCAAAAGGCTCTGGTTGTGGATCACATAGCTTTCTCCTTGCTGGACGCCCACCATGGACGCCGCGTCCAGAAGGGCGTGGGTGAGCCTGGGGCCGGGATCCGCCTTGGGGATATAGCGAAATATCGACAGCTCGTAGGCATCCAGCACATATTCCATATGGGAGGTGATGAAAATGATCAGCACCTTTGGCAGAAATTCCCGCACCCGGGCCGCCAGCTCCATTCCGTTCATCCCGGGCATTTCGATATCCAGAAGGAGCAGGTCAAACTGCGCGCCGTCCTCCACTTCGTAAAGCAGGGACCGGCCTTTTTCAAATCCCCGTACCTGGGCGAAAATCTGATGCTTTCCATAGCAATCCGAAACAAATTGATTCAGTTTTTCAAGCAAAACCGGCTCATCGTCGCATAGCCCCACTCTGATCATATCTACCCTGCCTGTGCACCCGCCGCGCTTTACGCCCGTTCCGGCCTGTGTTCTATGTCCTTATTATAAACAATATTCCCGGTGGCTACAATCTTTTTTCGGAGACAAAAACGGGGAATTGGAGGACAAGTTGGATTTTTCCCTCTCCGGGCGCTATAATGATAGACAGCTTGGAAAGGGGTGTGCATCTATGAAAAAAGAAATTAAGGGGACGGCGGCTCAGACGCTGAAGAACAATGGCTATATTATGGGATTCGCATGGCGCATCTGCCCCGGCCGGGTGCTTTTCACAGGGATTTACCATGGGCTGGACAGGTTTGAATATCTCTTCTTTTCCGGATATTTCATGAAGAAGGTGCTGTCCCTTATAGAAGGCAGCGCCGGCTTTTTGGAGGTGCTCTTTTTCGCGCTGGCCACGGCAGGGCTGTTCGGCGTCATATTCCTGTTCAACAGCTGGTATGACAACTATCTGGTCCCGGTGACAGATGTGAGGATTTACCGGGGGCTTTATCATGCTCTGTACCAAAAGGCGGGCAACGCCGATCTCTCCTGCTTTGAGGACAGCGACTTCTATAATCGCTACATGCTGGCCATGGCCGACAGCGATAAACGGCTGATCCAGACAATCGACAATGTGTGGCAGATTCTGATGGGGACGGTGGCAGTGGCGGTTTCCTGGGTGATGATGTTCCGGATTGACCGCTTTGTGGTATTTTTCGTGCTGGCCCCCATCATCGGCAACTTTGTGTTCGCCAATGCCTTAAATAAGCTTGCCTATCGGATTTACGAGGAATCCGTAGTCTTCCGCCGGATTGCCGACTATGTGAACCGCGTCATCCACTTGGCCGATTATGCCAAGGAGCTGCGCATGACGGACATCTTCCGGGTGATGGAGAAAAAGCATGAGGATGCCCGGGAAGGCATCACAAAGACCCTGGACAGATATCTGGTGAAAAATGTCCTGCTTGGGTGGGGTTATCTCTATTTTACCTTTGTGATTATTTTCGAGGGCGTGATCTTCTATGGGGCATACCGCACGATGGTGTCGAAAACCATGCCTTTTTCGGAATTTGCGATACTTACTACACTGATGACTTCCGTCTCCTGGATTCTGATCGGCTATACGAAAGCTTTTCTGGAAAGCATGAAAAACAGCCTTTTCATTCAGAATCTCCGGGATTTCCTGGCGTATGAGCCCGCGATTCCGGAAGACGCCCAGGGCATCATGCCGGACAGGGAGGTTCACAGCCTGGAATTCGACAATGTGAGCTTTGCCTATAAGTCCGGCAGGGTGGCGCTGAAGAACATCAGCTTCACTTTAAAGGAAAACGAGGCCTGCGCGCTGGTGGGGTACAATGGGGCGGGCAAGTCCACCCTGATAAAGCTGCTCCTGCGCTTTTACGACCCCACGTCGGGGGAGATCCGGGTCAATGGCATCAATATCAAAGAGTACAACCTGAAAGCCTATCGGAGCCTGTTCGCCGCGGCGTTCCAGGACGGGAAAATCTTTGCCCGCAGCATCCGGGACAACCTGACCATGGGGCGGGAGGAGAGCAGCAGCCTGCAGGACGCCCTCCTGAGGGCGGGGATATGGCCTGTGGTGGAGAAATGCCCTGAGGGCATGGATACCGTCCTGACCAGGGAATTCGATGCAAAGGGAGCCGTCTTTTCCGGCGGCCAGACCCAAAAGCTGGTGGCGGCCAGGGCTTTTTGCCAGGACACCCCTGTCCGGATCTTCGATGAGCCCTCCAGCGCCTTGGATCCCATTGCGGAGCATGAGCTTATGGAAAACATTAAGAGGGACAGCGCCGGGAGAATGCTCCTTTTGATTTCCCACAGGTTGTCCTGTGTGCAGGACATGGAAAAGATTATCGTCCTGAAGGACGGGCGGATTTCGGAGCAGGGAACCCACGGGCAGCTGATGGCGGCAGAGGGGGAATACGCGGCGCTTTACCGGATGCAGGCGAGGCAGTATAAGATAGAGAGCGCCTCGGCCATGGAAGGAGGGACATCACGATGAAAAAGCAGCTTTCCAACCAGCTCTGGCTGCTTGCGTTCTGCATGAAGACATCGCCAAAGCTGATGGTGTTCAATCTGTTCATACCTGTAGAACAGAGCGTCTTTGTTTTCTTTGAATACACGATTTGGATCGGATACAATTTAAATGCGGTGGAAAACGGCGCGCCTTTTTCCCAGGTGGCGCTTCTCACGCTGGGGGTCTTCCTGGCCTATCTGGTTCATCAGCTTGTGGACAGCGTATATTATCAGTGGGCCTTTGAGCGCCTGAAGCCCATTTTGACCTTTCAGCTCCGCAGGCAGATTTACGAAAAAGCCAAGTCCATGGATCTGTCCTGCTATGACGATCCGGAATTCTACAATGACTTTGTGCTTTCCACCACCCAGGCGGACCAGTGCATCGAGCGGTTCATGAATGACGGAAGGGATTTTGTCTCCACCCTCACGGTCTGCATTCTGTATTTCTCCTATCTGCTGTCCATGGATACGGCAGGGTTGATTCTGGCCCTCGCCTGCAGCCTGCTCAGACTTTGGGCAGGTAAGGCCTATTTCAGGCTCCAGGAGAAGGCCAGGCTGGAAAAGCTTCCCCTGGAGCGGGAACGGGATTACCAGCATCGGCTGTTCTATCTCCACGACTATGCCAAGGAGCTGCGCCTCCATCCGGAGATGAGCCGGCTGGCCCTGGGGGACTTCGACCGATGCAATGCAAGGATGAACGCCGTGAACAGGAAGTATGGCCCCAGGCTGTGTTTTTTGGGATTTGTACAGGCATACCTGCCCAAATACTTCATGCTTTACGCCGTGTACCTGCCTTTCCTGCTCTATCGGGCCATGATCCGGCAGAGCATTTCGCTGAGCCTGGTGGTCATCCTGCTGGCCGCGGTCCGCAGGATGATCGGACGCTCGGGAGACCTGGTGAAATGTATTCCCGGCTTTGCCTACAACGGTGCTTTCATTGAAAAGATACGGCGGTTCCTTTTCTTTGAGCCGAAGATTGTAAGCGGGGAGAAAGAGGTGGAGGGAGGCTTTCGGAGTCTGGCCCTTTCCCATGTGAGCTTTTCCTACGGCGGGGGACGGGATACGCTTCGCGACATCGATTTGGAGATTCGGAAAGGGCAGAAGGTCGCGCTGGTAGGGTATAACGGCGCCGGGAAGACTACGCTGGTGAAGCTCCTCATGCGGCTCTATGATCCCGACAGCGGAGCGATTCTGCGCAACGGACAGGATATCCGGGATTTAAGGCTGTCCGATTACCGAAAGGGGATCGGCGCGGTTTTCCAGGATTATAAGATTTATGCCGCGACGCTCAGGGAGAATGTGGTGATGGACTTGTGCACCGGAGAAAAACGGGAGACCTATGAAGTGGAGCGTGCGCTGGACCGGGCGAAGTTCGACATTTCGGAAAGGAAACTGAAATATCAGATTGAGACGCCCCTTACCACGGAGTTTGAAAAGGACGGCGTGAACCTGTCCGGCGGCGAGAGCCAAAAGGTGGCTATTGCCAGGACCCTTTACAGAGGGCATGAGCTGATCATCATGGACGAGCCATCCAGCGCCCTGGATCCAGCCTCCGAATATCGTCTGAACCAGGAGCTGCACAGGATTTCTGAAGACAAGACTGTGATATTTATCTCCCACCGCCTTGCAACTGCCCGGGACGCTGACTGCATATATATGATGAAGGAAGGGAGGATTGTGGAGAAAGGGACACATGAGCAGCTCCTTGCCCTTGGCGGCGAATACAGCCGGATGTGGGAGCTGCAGGCCGGAGCCTATATATTCGGTGATTAAAGCTTGCACACAAACCGGATAAACGGCATGACTTGCTGTGTATGATGGCTGGCAGAAATTAGATGCCGTTTATATAGCAAGGATGGAAGAGAGGAAATTTTGTAGAATTGATAGGATACCGAAACAAAAATGATACATCTCCGGTTTATCATTGGTTTCACATAAGACATAGTGAAACAGATTTGGCGAGGTGGAGAGATGGTAAGGCAGGGCGGTAGTGCACAGAAGAGAGCGGATTATGAAGAGACCGGGGCCAGGCGCAACCCCTATCTGGTGGATTATGAGAGACGGCAGAGCAGGGCCGTGCGGGGGGCGGATGGCAGGGCTCCCGGGGAGGCTGGCTATGGCGGCAGGGCGGATGAGGCCCGCAGGCCTATTGCCTATGGCAGCCGGATGGCGGAGGGGCGCAGGCCTGTCTCCGATGAAGGCACTGTGGCCGCAGGCAGCGGATCTGCCTTGGACGTCCGCGTGCCCCCTGACAGGCAGATGCCCGATGAGGGATGGATGCCGGAAGAGGAATATCTGCCAAGTCGGCCTGTCAGGACGGCTGGTACGGCGGGAAGGGCCGGGAGCGGCTCCGGGCGTGAGGTGACGGCGGACATGTTTGGCGGCTATGGAGGCCGGGAGCCTGTCAGAAAGGGGAAGATAGTGCAGGTGCCGATTCCTGACAGCAGGGATCGGAAACGCAGGCCGCCGGAGGGGCGCACCAGACAGCGGCAGCAGGAAACCTCTGCCCGGCTGAGGGAATTTTCTGAGAGGGACAGGGGCTTTTTGCCTCAGGAGGAGCATCGCCGTCCGGAATCCCGCCTGAGCCAAAAGCCCAAGGGCACGGCGGATTCCCGCGCTTTCGTGCCCATAGACCGCGGCATGCGCCGGGAAGCCGGACGCGGGACAGCAGGGCAGAAGGGGGACATATCGCGGCAGTACAGGGAAGAGTGCCGGAAAACCATGACAAGACAGCCCGACCGGGAGCGTGGGAGGAGCATGCCGCGCCGGCGCAATGCCGCCGCCCTGCACGCCGCCCCCAGGCAGAGCAGAAGGCAGCGCGTCCTCATGCAGCGCCTCCTCTTGGGAGCATGGGTGCTCTGCATCTTTTTATTCGCGGGATTCTTCGCCCTGAAAAATCATCTGGCAAATGCCGAGGAAAGAAATGCCCTGCCCGTATCCGGCGGTGCGGAGGCCGACGGACAGGCCGAGCAGCCTGCGGGAACCTTTGTGCAGGGAATCCCGGCGGATGATTTCGCGAAGCATCCCGAGTGGACAGAGGATTTCCTGACGCCCAACGAATATTCCCGCCCCGGCGAGCCCCTGGAGTCCGTGGAGAACGTCTTTGTCCACTACACAGCCAATCCCGGCACCAGCGCCGCCCAGAACCGCAGCTATTTCGAGTGGCAGAAGGATACCCATGAAGCCAGCGTCAGCGCCCACTTCGTCATCGGCTACGAGGGAGAGATCATTCAGTGCGTGCCCTTAGACGAAATCGCCTATGCCGTGATGACCCGCAACTATGACTCCGTCTCCATCGAGTGCTGCTATCTGGCGGAGGACGGATCGTTCACCCAGGAGACCTACGATTCCCTGATTTCCCTGCTGGCCTGGCTCACGGACATCTATGGCCTGGATTCCGAGGATATCCTGCGCCATTATGACTGCGGCGGGAAAAAATGTCCTCTTTATTACACGGAACATGAGGATGCCTGGGAACAATTGAAAAAGGACGTGGACAAGCTGTAGAATCTCTGCTAAAATAGACCGTGCAAAAGCATGCGGAGCCCTGTTCGGGCAGGAGTTGGGGAGAAAGAAGATGAACATTCTATCGCCGTCTATTTTAGCAGCGGATTTCAGCAGACTTGGAGAGCAGATTCGGGAAGTGGAGCACGCGGGAGCACGGTATCTGCACATTGATGTGATGGATGGAGTCTTTGTGCCGGACATTTCTTTCGGAATGCCGGTCATATTGTCCATCCGAAAGTGCTCTGACATTTTTTTTGACGTACATCTGATGATTGACAGGCCGGAGCGGTATATCAAGGAATTCGCCGACTGCGGGGCCAATCTGATTAATTTCCATATAGAGGCCACGGAAGACGTGGTGGGAACCATACAGAAGATTCGTTTCCTGGGCAAAAAGGCAGGCATCACAATCAGCCCCGAGACCCCGGCAAAGGCGGTGGAGCCTTATCTGAAGCTGGTGGACATGGTGCTGGTCATGACAGTGAAGCCGGGTTTCGGCGGCCAGAAGCTGATGCCGGAATGCCTGGACAAGGTGCGGGAAGTGCGCGCTATGGTGGATGAGAGAGGACTGAGGACAGATATCGAAGTGGACGGCGGCATCCGGGCGGACAATGTGGGGCTGGCCCTGGAGGCGGGAGCCAATGTGATAGTGTCGGGATCCGCAGTGTTTCAGAATAATATTACGGAAAATGTGACTCGTTTCCTGGAGAAAATGTGTTAGGGGGGCAGCGATGGATTTTCATGGAATCAGCGGGGGAGAGCACAGCGCACAGGCTCATCATATAACCAAATGTATGCATGACCACTCCCATTACAAGATGGAGGCGGACGTGTCAAAGGCAGCTGCCTCCGCGGCGAAAGCCCAGAATCAGCAGGTGGCTGAGCAGCAGGGCGAGGGACAGCTGTCCCTGTCGGCCTGGCTGGACAATCAGCTGGGCAAGGGCAGGGGAATGCTGCGGCGTTTCTGGAGCGGCAGCGAGACCGGCGCGGCAGGGGAGGCAGGCGGCAGGACGGGCCAGGAGCAGGTGCTGGCACAGATAAGCGACAGCAAAGAGGCTTCCGATACTGCCAGCCAGAGCGTGGACACGGCAGTGACGGACGGGCGGCAGATGGAAGCTTCCCAGGCAGTGCATGTATCCCGGGCCGCACAGGCGGCTGCCCCGGCGGCACAGCCCCGGACACAGGAGGCTGCCGATGTGGCGGCAGTGCAGGAAGACGATGGCCAGAAAGGGAATCTGTGGAGCAGGATGCGTGTCCGCTTCAAGGATATCACAGGACAGCTTGCCGGGCATCTAAGGGGGAATGCCTCCAAATATGAGGCAAGACGTCCTTTTCAGGCAAAGCAGAAAAATGTCAGGGAGGAGCCCCGCAGGGAGGTGAAATCCAGAAGGGACGCAGTGCAGATCAGCACCTACCATGTGGAGGAGAGCTACCTGCTGGATTCCTATGACAGAAAGGGAGGATACAGCAAGATTTCCACAAAAAAATAGTTATTGACAGTCATCCTTGTTATGTGTTACCGTTATGTATTAGGAAGAAAAACGAGGTGACAGGGATTTTCCGCCGTCTCCTGCGCGGGGCAGGCGGAGAAAGTATCATCACGGGCATATGAGCTCGTCTTCTGGTGCATGAAAGGCTGGGGGGCGGGCTTTTTTGAATCTGCAGCGCGGACAGGCTTCTGCGGGTAATGGCCGGATAAATGGCGCGGCGGAAAGCAGACCTGCCAAAACAGGCAGATTCGGCGTACAGGCTGTCTGCGGCGGGATTGCGCAGGATGCCCTCGGGAATCAATGAGAGGAGATTGGAAATGGAAGACAGGGAAAAATACTATCTTACGACGGCCATCGCCTATACTTCAGGCAAGCCGCACATCGGCAACAACTATGAGATTGTGCTGGCGGACAGCATCGCGCGTTTCAAGAGAAAGGAAGGCTGCGATGTCTTTTTCCAGACCGGCACGGACGAGCATGGACAGAAAATCGAGCTGAAAGCCCAGGAGGCCGGCGTGACTCCCAAGGAATTCGTGGACAATGCGGCGGGCATCATCCAGGGCATGTGCGATATGCTGAATATTTCCTATGACAAATTCATCCGCACCACGGACGATTACCATGAGAGACAGGTGCAGAAGATCTTCAAGCGGATGTACAATCAGGGCGACATCTACAAGGGGGCCTACGAGGGGATGTACTGTACCCCCTGCGAGTCCTTCTGGACGGAATCCCAGCTGGTGGACGGCAAGTGCCCGGACTGCGGCAGGGAGGTGAAGCCCGCCAGGGAGGAGGCCTACTTCTTCCGTATGAGCAAATACGCGGACAGGCTGATAAAGCATATCAACGAGCATCCTGAGTTCATCCAGCCCGTATCCCGCAAGAATGAGATGATGAACAATTTCCTGCTGCCGGGGCTCCAGGATTTGTGCGTGTCCAGGACTTCTTTCAAATGGGGGATTCCCGTGGACTTCGACCCGGGGCATGTGGTGTATGTGTGGCTGGACGCGCTGACCAACTATATCACCGGCATCGGTTATGACGCGGAGGGGAACAGCACAGAGCAGTACAAAAAGCTCTGGCCTGCGGATCTGCACCTGATCGGAAAGGATATCATCCGCTTCCATACCATTTACTGGCCCATTTTCCTGATGGCCCTGGACGAGCCGCTGCCGAAGCAGATTTTCGGCCATCCATGGCTTCTGATGAACAGCAGCAAGATGAGCAAGTCCAGGGGGAATGTGCTCTACGCGGACGACCTGGTGGACTTTTTCGGCGTGGACGCGGTGCGCTACTATGTGCTCCATGAGATGCCCTTTGAGAATGACGGCAATGCTACCTGGGAGCTGATTGCGGAGCGCACCAATTCCGACCTGGCCAATACTTTGGGGAACTTGGTGAACCGCACCATCTCCATGAGCAATAAATATTTCGGCGGCGTGGTGGCGGACAAGGGCGCCGTGGACCAGGCCCTGGATGGGGACCTGAAGGCCGTGGTCACCGCAACCTACGGGAAAGTGAAGGAAAAAATGGCGCAGCTGCGGGTGGCGGACTCCCTGACGGAGATCTTCGGCATCTTCAAGCGCTGCAACAAATATATCGACGAGACGGAGCCCTGGATCCTGGCAAAGGACGAGGCCAAAGCGGACAGGCTTTCCACGGTGCTCTACAACCTGGTGGAGGGAATCTGCATCGGCGCTTCCCTGCTGGAGCCCTATATGCCGGAGACCGCTGGGAAAATTGCCGCTCAATTGAACACGAATCTGCGGGGATTCGACCAGCTGGAGACTTTCGGTTTGTATGAGAGCGGCAGCAAGGTCACGGACAAGCCGGAGATTCTGTTCGCAAGGCTGGATATGAAAGAAGTGGAGAAGAAAGACGAGGAGATGGCGGCAGCCATGGCGGCGCAGGAGAGCGCGGAAACCGCCGGAACCGGAGCGGCTGACGGCCCCGAGACGGCCGCTGACGTAATCGACATAGAACCCAAGGCGGAAATCGGTTTTGAGGATTTTGAGAAATTGCAGTTCCAGGTAGGGGAGATCATCGCCTGCGAGGCAGTGCCCAAGTCCAAGAAACTGCTCTGCAGCCAGGTGAAAATCGGCAGCCAGGTGAAGCAGATCGTGTCCGGCATCAAGGCGCATTATTCTCCCGAGGAGATGGTGGGCAAGAAAGTGATGGTGCTGGTGAACTTAAAACCTGCAAAGCTGGCCGGCGTGCTTTCCGAGGGGATGCTTCTGTGCGCGGAGGACGCGTCAGGGAAACTGGCGCTGATGACGCCTGAGAAAGAGATGCCCGCAGGCGCAGAAATCTGTTAACATTTCCTGTAAAATGAGGTATACTGTCAGTATGGTAAAAGAAGAATTCTATTTTGACTCCCGGGACGGGGAGAGCAGGATTCACGCGGTCCGCTACCGGCCGGAGGACACGGAAAAAATCTGCTGCGTCCTCCAGGTAGTGCACGGCATGGCGGAGTATGCGGAGCGGTATGAGGAATTTGCGGAATATCTGACAGCCCGGGGCTTCGTGGTGACCGGGGACGATCACCTGGGCCATGGAAAATCAGTGGGGGAGAAAGGGAAACAGGGGTATTTCTGCGAGCAGGATCCCGCCACTGTCCTGGTGAGGGATGAGCACCGGCTGAAGAAGCTGACGCAGGAGCTTTATCCCCACGTGCCCTATGTGATTATGGGACACAGTATGGGCTCTTTCATCGCCCGCAATTACATCTGCCGGTACGGAACCGGGATAGATGCCGCGGTCATCATGGGCACAGGAATGCAGCCCATGGCAGTGCTGCTGGCGGCAAGGCTTTTGGCGGGGATACAGAAACTCTTCTGCGGCTCCCGCCATGTGAGCAAATTGATAGATAAGATGGCTTTCGGCGGTTACGGCAGGAAAATCGGGAATCCGCGGACGCCATGGGACTGGCTGAGCCGGGACGAGAAGCGGGTGGATCAATATATCGCTGACCCCATGTGCGGCTTTACGTTCACGGTGAACGGCTTTGACGCGCTGTTCACATTGGTGAGCAGGCTCCACAGCCAGGAGAATCTGAAAGCGGTTCCAAAGAATCTGCCGGTATTCATGGTGTCAGGGGATGCTGATCCGGTGGGCGACTATGGAAAGGGCGTGCGCAAGGCCTGCGACTCTCTGGCGGCGGCCGGGCTTGAGGATATCAGCCTGAAGCTGTATGAGGGCGGGAGGCATGAACTGCTGAATGAGACCAACCGGGCAGAAGTCATGGAGGATATTCTGGAATGGGTGCAAAGTAAGGTTCTGAAGCAATAGAATCCACGGCTTAAGGCGGGCTGTTGCCGCGAATCAGACCGCGCCGTGACGAGGCATCTATGGAGCAGCGAAATCGATGGATATGAGGAGTCTGCAGAGACAGTATCAGGTCAGGTGGGCGAAAAAAGAGGAATGGGTGCCCGCCGTGGAGATGATCTGGCGCACGTTTCTGCAATATGAAGGAAAAGAATATCCCCGGGAGGGCGTAGAGCATTTTTTTGACTTCATCACGGGTTTTGGACTGTATGAGTCTTTCCTGGAGGGGAAGTATCGGCTGATGGTGGCAGTGGACGACGACAGGATAATCGGCGCGGGCACTGTCAGGGACAAAAATCACTTGTCGCTGCTGTTCGTGGACGCGGCCTATCACTACAGAGGCGTCGGAAGCTCGATTCTTAAGAAGCTATGTGATTATCTGAAAAACGAGGCGGGGGAACGGTACATGTCATTGGAAGCGGCGTCCGCAGCCGTAAATTTCTACAGAAAACAGGGGTTCCGCGCTGTGCGGCCCGAGATGGAGATCTCAGGCATACGGTTGACGCCCATGGAAAAAGTCTTTTAAGACAGGAGGAAAATGTTTATGAAACTCTTTAATCTGGATAGCCCGTTGATGCAGTTCCTGAATAAGGTGGCCGATCTGATGTGGCTGAATATCCTGACTTTGTTCTTCTGTATCCCGATTATCACCGTGGGCCCGGCCCTGACCGCCCTGCACTATATGGCGCTGAAGATAGCGAGAGACGAGGAGTGCTACATCACGAAGGACTATTTTAAATCCTTTAAACTGAATCTCCGCCAGGGAATTATAATCTGGCTGATTGAGCTGGTGGTGGTCATGCTCCTGGTGGGAGATTTCTTCATCATCCGCAATTCCACCATAGATTTCGGACAGCCCATGAAGATTATCCTGGCAGTGGTGGCAGTGATAGTGCTGTTCACGTTCACTTTCGTCTATCCCGTGCTGTCCAAGTTCGACAACACAGTCATGCGCACAATCAAGAATGCGTTCTTCATCGGAATCCTGCAGTTCCCCAAGACGATTCTGATGATGATTCTGTCCGTGGTACCGGCGGCGCTTTTCATTCTGGCCCCCCAGATCATACCGGTGGTGTTCCTGTTCGGCTTCTCGGCCCCTGCCTGGGCCTCCGCGAAGCTGTACAACAAATTCTTCCAGAAGCTGGAGGACAAGATGAACGGAGTGGATGAAGCCGAGGGGGAAGAGGGCGCGGAGAACCTGGAGAATCCGGAGGAGGACGAAAGGATATTCAAGGACGAGCTGGACGAGAGCATCCAGGAAGAGCCGCTGCGCATTGGAGAAGGACAGGATTGAAGCTGTGCATTTTGACTAAGACAATGGCAATAAAGTGTACAAAATAACAAAAGTGACAAAAAATCCGCATGTTTATAAGCATTTTAGATGTTTTGCCCAAAAAACTTTGTGGAATAGTGGTATGGCGTAAAAACCTATTTTTCGCTATACTAAGTACAGGGTGAAGCGATGCGGGGGCATCGTTAAAACTAGAATAAAGAAACCATGCAAACGTGAAAGGAGTTTTCTATTATGGCAAGTTTATCTTTGAAGAATGTCTGTAAGGTGTATCCTAACGGCTTCGAAGCGGTTAAGGATTTCAATCTGGAAATCGCAGATAAGGAATTCATCATCTTCGTAGGACCTTCCGGATGTGGTAAGTCTACTACCCTCCGTATGATCGCTGGTCTGGAAGACATTTCCTCCGGTGAGCTGAAGATTGGTGACAGGGTTGTAAATGATGTAGAGCCTAAGGACCGTGATATCGCAATGGTATTCCAGAACTACGCTCTGTATCCTCATATGTCCGTGTACGACAATATGGCATTCGGTCTGAAGCTGAGGAAAGTTCCCAAGGATCAGATCGACAAGATGGTTAAAGAAGCTGCCAAGATTCTTGACCTGACTCCTCTCCTTGACCGTAAGCCGAAGGCTCTGTCCGGCGGTCAGAGACAGCGTGTTGCCATGGGCCGTGCTATCGTACGTAATCCTAAGGTGTTCCTGATGGATGAGCCTCTGTCCAACCTGGATGCTAAGCTGCGCGTACAGATGCGTGTTGAGATTTCCAAGCTGCATCAGAGACTGGGCACCACCATCATCTACGTTACACATGACCAGACCGAGGCTATGACGCTTGGTACCAGAATCGTCGTTATGAAGGACGGTGTCATCCAGCAGGTTGATACCCCTCAGAATCTGTATCAGAAGCCCCAGAACCTGTTCGTTGCAGGATTCATGGGATCTCCTCAGATGAACTTCCTGGATGCCAAGGTTAAGGTTTCCGGCAATACTGCAAGCCTTGAAATCGCTGGCAAGAGCATTCCTCTTCCTGAGGCGAAGTCCAAGAAAGTTATCGCCGGCGGCTATGATGGAAAGACTGTTACATTCGGTATCCGTCCTGAGGATATCTATGACAGCGAGGAGTTCCTTGCAAAATGCGATCCTAAGACCATATTCGAATCATCCGTCAGAGTTTACGAGCTGCTTGGTGCAGAAGTTTACCTGTACTTTGATTTGGAGGAGTTCCCCATCACTGCTAGAGTGGATCCCCGCACCACATCGAGACCTGGCGACAAGATTAGATTCGCATTCGACATCGATAAGATTCATGTATTCGATAAAGAGACCGAGCAGGTTATCACGAACTAGTATGAGCAACATAAGGGGGTGTCGGCAACGGCACCCCTTTTTTCTTAAAAAAGACAGAAAATACCAGCCTGATTGGTGTGACCGCTAAGGGGCAGATGGGAGATAACATGATTTCAAGTCAGACGATTCAGACCAGTATAGATGAACTGAAAGCTATCACGAAAGTGGATTTATGTGTCTATGACCTTTCGGGCACGCCGGTGGCATCCACGACGACACAGCTTGACATTACCGCGGATTTGGTCAGTGGATTTGCATATTCCCCTGCAGACAGCCAGGTGATTGGCGCCCATCATCTGCTGAAGATTATGGACGAGGGAGAGCTTCTGTACATTTTGGTTGCAAAAGGGTCCGGCGAGGATGTATACATGGTAGGGAAGATTGCAGTGTGCCAGCTGCAGAATCTTATCATCGCATATAAGGAGAGATTCGACAGGAACAATTTCTTTCAGAATCTCCTGCTGGACAACCTGCTTCTGGTGGATATCTACAACAGGGCCAAGAAGCTTCACATAGAAGTGGCAGTGCCCAGGGCGGTCTTCCTGGTGGAGACCAAGCTGGAGAAGGACGGCGTGGTGATGGAGCTTCTTAAGGGGATGTTCTCCAGCCATGCCGGAGATTATATCACGGCGGTGGACGAGAGCAGCGTCATCCTGATTAAGGCGCTGGAGCCGGATTATACCAATGACACACTGCTTGAGGTGGCGGATGTCATCGTGGATATGATGAACGCTGAGGCTATGCTGAACGTGAAAGTGGCTATCGGCACGGTGGTTCAGGAGCTGAAAGATGTGTCCAAATCCTACAAAGAGGCAAAGATGGCATTGGATGTGGGCAAGATATTCTACGCGGAGAAGAATGTGGTGGCGTATAATACGCTGGGCATCGGACGGTTGATATATCAGCTGCCGGTGAACCTGTGCAGGATTTTCATCGACGAGATCTTTGGCGACAATGTGCCCTATGATCTGGACGATGAGACCCTTACCACAATCAATAAGTTTTTTGAGAACAACCTGAATGTGTCCGAGACCTCCAGGCAGCTGTTCGTGCACAGGAATACGCTGGTGTACCGTATCGAGAAGCTTCAGAAGAGCATGGGGCTGGATTTACGCAATTTCGATGATGCATTGACGTTCAAGATCGCGCTGATGGTAGTGAATTACATGAAATATCTGGACAGCATTGATTATTAAGAATCCGTAGGATTCTTTGGGATCCGCAGGATTCTTTGGGATCCGCAGGATTCCATGACATCTTGGGACGAGATTTGCCCGATTAGGAATAAGTGAGACAACCCTCCGAATATATTGAATGGAGAAGCCATCTTTGGATGGAAGAGACCATCAATAGATTCGGGGGATTTTTTATGTTGTATGAGAAGAAAGTGAAGTATCTGGATTACTATGAGGGGGGAATGCGTGTCAGAGGAGGCGGCTTTGCAAAGCTGGAAGTGAGGGACGGGACGCTGCGGATGGAACTGTTGGTGACCGGGCTGCACCATACGGATACTTTCGCCCGGGATGTGGTGCTCTGCGGCACAGGGCGGGAGGAAGCTGCCGGAAAGATAGAGATTGCGGCAGGAAGAGGGAAGTTTGGGCATTTGTGGAGGAATCTGGAGGATATCGGCGGCACGGGGATAGGCTATGAGGAACTTAGCGGGATTCGCGTTCCGCTGGGGGGAGGGAGAGAGATTTCCGGCAAATGGCAGGGGAGACCGCAAGAGAAGAGGGAGATTAGGCGGCAGGAGGAGAGAGAGGCCGGGCAGCAGGAGAGAAAAGAAAGCAGCGGGCAGAAACGGGAGGCCGTCGGATTGGAAAAGGACGGCCTTAGCCAAACAGCAGATGATGCTGAGAAAGCTATATTTTCAGAGGACATGGGCGGAGGCAGCGTGACTGGGGGGATAGCAGAGACAGGAAGAGATGAGGCGGCTTTTTCTGGAGATGTAATCGGAAATGGAAGAGCTGCGGAAGATAGCCTTGCGGAAGAGGCGAATCATGAAAAATTTGTCGAAAATGCAGCAGTCAGGAAAAGCCGGGCTATAGGGGAGGCGATTGAGGAGGATACTGTGCCGGCAGACGTGGAGAGAACAAAGGCTGACCTGCGCAGAGCGGAAAAGAGCCCGATGAAGAATTCTGCAAGAGACGGCACACAAAGACGAAACGGAACCGAACTGCAGGGCAGCAGCTTGGAGGATACGGCAGGCAGGAATACGGCATACAGCATGGGAAATGCAGCAGGCAGCATAGGAAATACGGCATACAGCATGGGAAATGCAGCAGGCAGTATAGGAAATACGGCATACGGCACGAGAAATGCAGCAGGCCGCATGGAAAGAGGCTGGGAGAAGAGCGAGGGTATGGCAGAGGGTATGCGACGTACAAAAAGGAACGGCTACAGAGAGCCGACTTTGTCTGGCCGTCAGGAGACTGACAAGAAGAGGGCGGACGACAAACTCGGAGGAATATCCGCGGACTGGAAAAGTCGCAGCGCCGGGAGAGAAGCCAGGGAAATAGTGGACCGTGTCAACAATTCCGGAAAAAGGGCTGCGGAACGGGAAGACCGCGAGAGGAGGCAAAGCGCAAATTCCGCAGAGTCCCGGAAAAAGCCGGTGAAGCTTATGGAGGACAAGTGGTCACAGCTCTGGGCAATCTATCCGCACATCCGCCCCTTTCAGGACGCGCGGGAGTATATTTCCTTAGGCCCTTCTGATTTCGTGCTGTTCCCGGAGGCTTCCTATAAGTCTGTGAACAACAGCTTCCTGCTCCACGGCTATTACAATTATCAGCATCTTCTTCTGGCCAGAGTAGAGCAAAAAGGAGAGTACGCCTATTACATAGGGGTGCCGGGAAATTTCTACGAAAAGGAAAAGCAGGTAGCCATCATGTTCGGCTTCGAGAGCTTTGAATGCGCCGAGGAACCTGCGCAGCCCGGGGATTTCGGATATTATATGATGCGGACGGAAATCTGACATAAAAACTAAAGCCCCTCGCCGTTGAAAGCCGGAATAAAGCTTTCCGCAGCCGTGCCGCCCTCCTGCATGTAGCCCGTCTCGATGCCGATTCTGTCCGCGAAATCCAGCACCCGGGCATACTCCTCCTCTGTCACCGGACGAAGCAGCGGAGAGTGGGCAAGTTCCGGAATCTGCTTCAGATGTTCCAGAGGGGTATACTGGTTCATGATACTGACATAGATGTCATTTCCGTATGTGTCATGGAGATGGCGCAGCACCCTCTTGGAATCCCCCGCGCAGCCGGGGAGCAGCAGATGGCGTACAATGACGCCTTTTTTCATCAGCCCGCTGTCCGGGGACAGGACAGGTCTGCCCACCTGCCGGAACATCTCCGCAATCGCCGCCGCAGCCTTTTCAAAATAGTCCGGGGCATGGGAATAAAGGGCGGAAATCCGGGGGGAATGGTACTTTAAATCCGGCAGATAGATGTCCACAAGCCCCTCCAGCATGCGCAGGGAAGAGACTTCCTCATAGCCGGAACTATTGTATACCACAGGAAGGGAGAGCCCCTCTTTCTTGGCCATGGAAAGGGCCAGAGAGATTTGGGGCAGGAAATGGCCGGCTGTGACCAGATTGATATTGACGGCCCCTTTGCCCTGAAGCTCCAGAAAAATCCGGGCCAGCCGTTCCAGGGACAGGGGGCGTCCGCTTTTCCCCAGGGCGATATCATGATTCTGGCAGAAGACACACTGCAGGCTGCAGCCGGAGAAGAACACCGCGCCGGATCCGCGGCTGCCGCAGATGCAGGGCTCCTCCCAGAAATGCAGGGCGGCCCTGGCCGCGGCGATTTCGGCACCCTGGCCGCAGAAGCCTGTTTTTCCCGAAAACCGGTCTGCATGGCAGCGTCTGGGGCAGAGGGCGCAGTCCTGCATTATCCGATTGACTGTCTTAAGGGCCATTTCCATAAGCGCATCTCCTTCATCTTCTCTAAAGGTCTATGGGTCATATCTTATTTTCTGCCGGGAATAACTTTCCCAATCTGCCATGTACGCAAAAACCGCACCCCTTCAAGGCCGGTACAGCTCCACCCGGCTGCCTTGCGGCACATGAGAGGTTCCGTTTAGTGCTGCTTTGTTCCCAACCTGACACGATTCACGGATTCCCATTGCGCAAGACCGAATTTCATCACTGTACCGAACCTTGAAGAGGTACGGCATTTTCAGTATAGCCGAAGCTGAGAGGGTTGTCAAGGATAAAATTTTTCAGCCAGGGCTGTTTCAGAAAGTTTTCCAGCCTGCTCCCGGCTCATCTTTCCATCCGGTTTCTGTTGACTTTTCGGGTTCGATAAAGTAAGCTGTTAGTATAGCATTTGGAAAACAATATTTACCAAATGAGAAAAGAGGAGTCGGAAATGATTTTTGAGGATATGGACAGAATCGTGTTCGCCGGCGATTCAGTGACGGATATGGGCAGCGCCCAGCCGGTGGGAGAGGGGCTGTTTGAAAACCTGGGCACGGGATATGTGCGGATTATCGATAATTTACTGGCGGCCTGCTATCCGGAGCGGAAAATCCGGGTGACGAATTCCGGAATCTCCGGTAACACCAGCCGGGATCTGCTGGCAAGGTTTCAGAGGGATGTGGTGGATCTGAAGCCTGACTGGGTCTCCATCTGCATCGGCATCAATGACGTGTGGAGGCAGTTCGACTCCCCGGCCATACCGGATGAACAGGTCATGCCGGAGGAGTATGAGCAGAATGTGGAGCAGATGATTCTGCAGGTAAAGGGAAAGGTGAAAGGTATCTTTCTGCTCTCTCCCTATTACATGGAGCCCAACCGGGAAGACGCCATGCGCAGCAGAATGGACGAGTATGTGGCTGTCTGTGCCCGGCTTGCCCAGAAACATGGCTGTATATTCGTAGATTTCCAGCAGATGTATGAGGACTACTGCAAGATACGCCATTCCACTTTTATCGCCTGGGACAGAGTGCATCCCAACCGGGTAGGGGCCACGCTGATGGCCAGGGCATTTCTGGAAAAATGCGAATTTGACTATAATCATGGAAACGGAGAGGTTCACTGAAATCCCGGCTGTGGGGATAGGGGAATTTCATCCGGGGAGAACAGGCAGCAGAGGAGAGACAGAAAATATCGTAAGGAACGCGGAAAAGAGAGGAGACAGGAAATCATGAACAAAAGCGCATTTTATCAATTATCTTACGGAGTCTATGTAGTCAGCACCTGGGACAAGGGCAGGGCCACCGGCTGCACGGCCAACAGCGCCATGCAGATTACTTCCGAGCCCGCCACGATCGCGGTGAGCATCAACCATGACAACTACACCAACCAGTGCATCCAGGACACCGGGAAGTTCGCCATCTCCATCCTTGGCGAGAATTCAAAGCCCGGCATCATAGGCACTTTCGGCTTCAAGAGCGGCAGGGACAACGACAAATTTGACGAAGTGGACTATGCCGTAAAGGGGTTTCTGCCGGTAGTGACCGATGCCTGCGCCTATATTACCTGCGAGGTCATCGACAAGATGGAGACCTCCACCCATACCGTATTTTTGGGAAAAGTGCTGGATGCGGACATCCTGAAGAAAGACACGCCTATGACCTATTCGTACTATCATAATGTAATCAAGGGGAAGAGCCCGAAGAACGCGCCTACTTATATAGCCGAGTAGGCGGCGGAACCGAGACAGCCGTGCGCTGAATTGAACTTCTCCTGGATGAAAAGGGGCGTCCCATAAAGGTACGGGATGTGATGAGGGGGTTACATGAAGATAAAGATAAAGGATATGGCGATTGAGGAGGTTCTGGCGCGCCCTGTGGGGCTCCACCGGAGCCCTGTGAGGCCTGCGCGGATTTTCCGGCTGCTGTTGAAGCTGCTGTCCCTGCCGGATTTGCGGGCCACACATTTCACCCACAGGGAAATCGGCATGGAGCGGCTGGGAAAGGGGGAGCCCTGCCTGATCCTGATGAACCACTCCAGCTTCATCGACCCGAAGATCGCGGCCGCCATCCTTTATCCCAGGCCGTTCAATATTGTGTGCACCTCCGACGGCTTTGTGGGGAAGAACTGGCTCATGCGGGCCATCGGCTGTATCCCCACGAAGAAATTTGTCACGGACATGGGACTGGTGCGGGATATGCTGTTCGCGCTGAAAAAACTGAAAAGCAGCGTGCTGATGTTCCCGGAGGCCAGCTACAGCTTTGACGGCATGGCCACGCCCCTGCCGGACAGCCTGGGGAAATGCCTGAAGATACTGGGGGGCCCGGTGGTGATGATTCGCACCTACGGCGCTTTTGCCAGAGATCCCCTGTACAATAACCTGAAGCTGCGGAAAGTGGACGTGTCCGCGGACATGGAATATCTTCTGTCCCCGGAGGAAATCCGGAGCAAATCCGCGAAAGAACTGAATGCACTGATACAGGAGAAATTCTCCTTTGATAATTTCCGCTGGCAGCAGGAGAATGGAATCCGCATCGGGGAAGCTTTCCGGGCCGACTGCCTGAACCGGGTCCTGTACAAATGCCCTCACTGCGGCACGGAGGGGCAGATGCTGGGCCAGGGGAGCAGAATCCGCTGCGGGAACTGTGGGAAAGCCTATGAGCTGACGGAATATGGCTTCCTGCAGGCCGTGGAGGGAGAGACGGAGTTTCCGCATATTCCCGACTGGTACCGCTGGGAGCGGGATAGCGTGCGGAAAGAGCTGGAGGAAGGCACCTATCTGCTGGACGTGCCTGTGGATATCTGTATGATGGTGGATACGAAAAGCATCTATCGGGTGGGGAAGGGGCGGCTGCGCCACACGGCGGAGGGCTTTCGCCTGATTGGCTGCGATGGGAAACTGGACTATGCGCAGAAGCCAGGGGCTTCTTATAGTCTGTATTCGGACTATTACTGGTACGAGGTGGGGGATGTGATCTGCATCGGCAATGGGGATGTGCTGTATTACTGCTTCCCCACAGAAGGCGGCGATGTGGTGGCCAAGACCAGGCTGGCCGCGGAAGAACTCTACAAGATGGGAAAGCAGGCCAGAAGAAAGGATTGACAGGAAAGCATTATCGGAGGAAGAAGTGTGCTCTGCAAAGGAGAGGCAGGGCTTCATCGGAGAGCGCCTAGGGCTTTTGGACATTTTCCGGAAGCTCGCGGCGCTTTTCCTTTTCCAGTTTATTCCGGGCCCGCAGATTCGCGAAAAAGGTCTTCAGCATTGCGCTGCACTCCTGCTCCAGCACGCCCCTGGTGACAGCGGCCTGATGGTTGAACCGGGGCATCTCCAGGATATTCAGGACAGAGCCCCCGCAGCCGGCCTTTGGGTTCATGCAGCCCATGACCACCTCGGGAATCCGGGCCTGGATGATGGCCCCGGCGCACATCTGACAGGGCTCCAGGGTGATGTAGATGGCGCACTCCTCCAGCCGCCAGTCCCCGATATATTTGCTGGCCTTTTTGATGGCGGTGATTTCTGCGTGGGAGAGCGTATTTTTGTCCGTGTTGCGCCGGTTATAGCCCCGCCCGATGATTTTTCCTTCATGGACGATGACGCAGCCGATGGGCACCTCCCCCAGAGCCAGGGCTTTCTTAGCCTGCTTCAGGGCTTCTTTCATATATTTTTCCTGAATGCTCATGACAGTGGCCATGTTTTCCCTCTCCTTTCCGGGTAAGCTTTTAATACAGTCAATTTAGAAAAAAGAGTTGACTTTCTCCTGAGATTCTATTATAAAAATACTATAATAGCTAATTTCTGAAACGTCAAGGCCGGGAAATGGTTCACGATTCCTGTGGATGGAAAAGGAGAGAGTATGAGGCAGGCAAAGAACGCGCTGTACCCGCTGTTCTGGCAGCATGGGGAGAAAGAAGAGGATCTCAGGGAGGAGATTGGCAAAATGCAGGAGGGAGGCATCGGGGGATTCATCGTGGAATCTCGTCCCCACCCGGATTTTTTGAGCTACGGCTGGTGGCGGGATCTGGATGTGATTCTGTCGGAGGCGTCGAAAAGGCAGATGGAAGTCTGGATTTTCGATGACGGCGCGTACCCCAGCGGGCTTGGGGGAGGCAAAGTGAAGGAGCTGTACCCGGAGGCCTGCAAGCGCTATATCGCAAATCGGCAGATAGATGCCATAGGGCCCATGCCGGGGGCTTCTTTCCAGATAGCGCCCTGGCTTAAGGAAGAGGAGATACTGTACAAGGTGATTGCCGCCAGGAGGGCGAACGGCAGGGAAGAACTGGATGAAGACAGCTTTGCAGACCTGACGGAAGATGTCAGGGATGGGAGACTGTACTGGGACGTGCCCGCCGGGCAGTGGCGGGTCTTCCTGTTAGTCATCACCAGGGACGGCGGCGAGGAGCACACAAGGGATTATGTCAACCCGATCAGCTATGAAGCGGTGGGGCATTTCATCGATATTGTCTATGGGGAGCACTACAGGCGCTTTGGGGATCAGTTCGGGAAGACCATCAAAGGCTTCTTCGTGGACGAGCCCCGGTTCGGGAGCACGGCCACCTATGAGAGGACGCTGGGGATAAACGGCCATGTCTATCCCTGGAGCGGGGAGGTGCCGGAACTTTTGGAGGAAGAGCTGGGAGAAAGGTGGGCCTGCTTCCTCCCGCTTCTGTGGAGCAGGGAGAATCCCCTGTGCAGGGACGTACAGTTCACCTACATGAATGTAGTATCAAGGCTGTTCGCCCGGGATTTCACCGGGCAGATCAGGGAGTGGTGCGGGAAGCATGGGGTGAAGGTCATAGGCCATGTGGTGGAGGACAATGGCGTCCATGCCAGGATAGGTTATGGGCCGGGCCACTATTTCCGCAGCATGGAGGGCTTCGACGCCGCCGGTCTGGACGTGGTGTACCAGGTCTGGCCGGAGCATAAGGACGGCTTCTTCACCACGCCTTTCGGCTATCTGGACGCGGAGTTCTTCTACTGGGGGATTTCCAAGATGGCCTCTTCCGCCGCCCATATCGATCCTGCCAAGAAAGGCATCACCATGTGCGAGATTTTCGGGGCCTACGGATGGCAGGAGGGGCTGAAGCTGATGAAATGGCTCACGGACCATGTCTGCGTCCGGGGCATCAATATGCTGGTGCCCCATGCCTTTTCCCCGAAATATCCGGATTCTGACTGTCCGCCTCATTTCTATGCAAAGGGAAAGAATCCCCAGTGGAACTATTTTCGGAAATGGGCGGACTACGCCAACAGGGTCTGCACTTTGCTCCGGGACGGAACTCACCGCGCCACGGCCGCGGTGCTATACCACGCCGAAGCAGAGTGGGGCGGCGGCTACCAGCCTTTTGAGAAAGTGGTGAGGGCGCTGGCGGAGGCTCAGATTGACTGCGACGTGCTGCCGGTGGACTGTCTGGAGCGCATTGTGGGCGCGGAAACGGCGAAAGCGTCAGACCGGATTGTGGATCCGGAGGCGGCGGGGGAGAAGGCCGGAACCGGTCAGGTGAAAGTCCGGGACGGACAACTGTGGGTGAACCAGGAGGCATATCGGGTCATCCTCATCCCCTATGCCCAGTGCCTGCCGGAGAAGCTGCTGGAGGCTTTGGACCAGGCGGCACAGGGAGGCGTGCCCGTGGTCTTCCTGGACGGCTATCCGGAGCATGTGTACTACGCGGCGGGGCTCCATGCCGTGCAGGGAGCTTTAGATGATAACCCTCTGGTGGAAGTATGCGGGCTGGACCAGATGGCGGATTGGATGAAAGGCCGTGGCTTTACGGATATCCGGGTGCGGGATGCCTGCCCTGACCTCCGTTTCCTGCACTATGAGAGGGAATGGGGAAACGTTTACTTCTTCACGAATGAAAGTCTGTGGAATACGGTGGACACGGTGGTCACGGTAAGGGAGTCCGGCGGGCTGGTATTCTATGATGCCATGGAGGATGTCCGGTATCCTCTTCTGGAGGAGATTGGGATTGACGGCGCGGACGGCACGGTGACATTTCGGCTGGTATTGGAGCCATACCAGTCCGTTTTCGTGATGCCGGAAGCCGCCGGGGAAGCGGGAGGCTTTGCGGAGATGGGAGCCACCGGGGAAACGGGAGCCTTGAACAGGGCAGAACTGTCCGGAAAGTCGGGAGAGAGGCCGATTCCCCTTGTGGACGAGGCATTTGTGGCCGCGCGGAGGGAAAAGCGCCTGGAGGGGGCCTGGAGGATATCCGTCCTGCGGGAAACCGGAGAGTACGAAGCCCTGAATGGGCTTACAGAACTCACCAACATCTCTGCAGCGGACATCCTGCCGGAGTACTCGGGGAGAATCTGCTACGAGACTTCCTTTGAGCTGGAGCCGGGCGCGGGGCCGGAGGAGGCTGGCAGGGAGGCCGTGCTGGACTTGGGCCGGGTCTGCGAAATCAGCGATGTGGAGCTGAACGGCAGACCTGTGGGGAACAAAATCTGTCCGCCCCATGTCTACAGGCTGGAATGCAGGCCCGGCAGGAATGAGCTGCGCATCATCGTGACCAATACCTTCGCGAAAGAGAAGATGGGCAATGTGTTCGACAGGGCCATGCCCCAGGAACCTTCCGGGCTGTTGGGGCCGGTGCGGCTTTACCTGTGAGGGCCGGAAATTTCTTTTCCGCTGCCCTGTGTATAAAAGGATGGGCAGGGCAAAGAAATGTACGCAGCATGATATCCGGTCTGAGCGTGTTTTCATCCGACGGCAGATTGACGTCACCCTTGCGGAACGCGGATATGAGTTATCTGATGACCATACAAAACAGCTTTACTTATGAGATTGGAATATGATAATATATCTTTATTGACAGGAGACGGCCAAACGGCCATGACATCCAAAAGGAGGCGCAAACCAATGATCAAAGGATTCAAAATGAAGCTGTACCCCGGCCAGGAGGCGGAGTACGAGAAGCGGCACAATGAGCTCTGGCCCGAGATGCAGGACATGATTCACGAGCACGGCGGAAAGAACTACACTATCTTCCTGGACAGGGAGACTTTGACCCTCTTCGGCTGCATAGAGATCGAGGACGAGGCGCTTTGGGCCAAAGGGGCGGACACTGCCATCAACCGGAAATGGTGGGACTTCATGGCGGACATTATGGAGACCAACCCGGACAACAGCCCGGTGAGCGTGGATCTGCAGAATGTGTTCCATCTGGATTGAGTCCATACAGTTCCCGGGACATATTTTCGCTCCTTTTTTGGTACAGCCCTGCAGGAAACCGGTATGGTAAAGGCCGGTTCCCCCAGGGCTGTGTCTGTTTTCGGACTATGAGATATCCAGTTCCGGCGGCACGTCCAGTTCCTCAGGGGCGTATTTCCCGTTCTTCTTCCGCTGGCGGACGCATTCTGTCAGCAGGTACTCTATCTGGCCGTTGACCGAGCGGAAGTCGTCTTCCGCCCAGGCGGCGATGGCGTCGTAGAGCTTGGGGGACAGCCGCAGGGGCACCTGTTTCTTGGCGTCGGCCATATCAGTACAGGCTCCCTGAGTTCACGACGGGCTGCGCGTCACGGTTCCCGCACAGTACCACCAGAAGATTGGAGACCATCGCCGCCTTGCGCTCCTCGTCCAGCTGTACCACATCGTTCTGATTCAGACGGTCCAATGCCATCTCCACCATTCCTACCGCGCCGTCCACGATCATCTTGCGGGCGTCTATGATGGCGGAGGCCTGCTGGCGCTGCAGCATCACTGCCGCGATTTCCGGGGCATAGGCCAGATAGGTGATTCTCGCCTCAACGATTTCGATGCCGGCCTCTTTCACCCGGGTCTGGATTTCATCCCGTATTCTGGCGGCTACCACATCGCTGGAGCCCCGCAGGCTTCCCTCGTCCGCGATGCCGTCACCGGTGGTGTCCACATTGGGGGCCACGTCGTAAGGGTAGAGGCGGACTACCTGGCGCAGGGCGCTGTCGCACTGGAGGGAGAGGAATTCCTTGTAGTTGTCCACATTGAACACGGCCTTGGCGGTGTCCACAATCCGCCAGGTCACGGCGATGCCGATTTCCACGGGATTGCCCAGGCAGTCGTTGATCTTCTGGCGGCTGTTGTTCAGGGTCATGATTTTCAGGGACAGCTTCTTGCTGCCATAGTCGCCGGACACGTTCACGCTCTGGGCATTGCTCGCAAGGGTCAGCAGGCCGCTGCCGGGCTCCGACACATCTCCGCTCTGGCTCAGTTTCGTCCTGGACGCGGGATTTACGCCTACGCAGAAAGGGTTCACGTAATAAAAGCCATGCTCTTTCAGAGTGCCGATATACTGGCCGAACAGAGTCAGCACCAGGGCTTCCTGGGGCTTGAGCACCTTAAGCCCCAGCAGGAAAATCCATCCAAGGCTGAGGACTGCGATACCGATGACCATTCCCGTCACGTTCAGGGGCGTTGCGGCCTGATCCAGGCTGATGCCGCATAAAACCACAGCGGCAATCCCAAGGATATAGGCCAGAAATATGGCCAGCAGCACGGCCATGCCATTTTTCTTCCCATGCAGAATCTTTTCATTCATAGTAAATTCCTCGCTTTCTTCACTTCTGTCGGTTGATGTTTAAAATTGATATTAAAATGATATCATATTGATTCTGACATTGCAAGAGTTTTTTTGAAAATAAAGCTTGTGTATCCGGAATGATTTTTTGTGGAATAGCCTATTGACATTTTCGATAATATTGGTGAGAATAACTAAAGAAGATGCTCAAAGGATTCCGTGCCGGATAAGCGCGGCAGCTGTAATCCGGCCGCTGCATGGGCATTGCGATAGCGACTCAATAGACAAACTTCAAAGAAAGGAGCCAGAGCAGCCCGGACCGCTCCGCGGGTCTGACGGCTGGCAATGGCAAAAGGTCGGCTGATATGAGAAAGTATGAAGATCTGAAACGGATTCATGAAAACGTTATGCCTCCGCGGGCGCATTATATCCCCTATGATACGCTGGAGAAAGCGCTGCGGGGAGAGAGGGAGGATTCCGCGTACTACAGGCTCCTGAACGGGGAGTGGGATTTCCGGTATTTTGCCAGGGATCTTGATTGCCCGGCGGAGATCACGGACTGGGAGAAAGTGCAGGTGCCCTCCTGCTGGCAGACCACAGGATATGAAAGGCCTTATTACACAAATGTGAATTATCCCTACCCGGTGGATCCGCCCTATGTGCCGGACGACAATCCCCTGGGGGTATACAGAAAGCGGATTGCCGTGACGGACGGCGAGGCCGGGCGGGAGAACTATCTTGTCTTTGAGGGCGTCGCTCCCTGCCTGGAGCTTTTCGTGAACGGCGCCTATGTGGGATATTCCACGGTCTCCCATTCCACGTCGGAGTTCAGGGTGGACTTGAAAGCCGGTGAGAATGAGATTCTGGTAAAGGTCTATAAATGGTGCGTGTCAAGTTACCTGGAGGATCAGGACTTTTTCAGGAACAATGGCATCTTCCGGGACGTGTATCTCCTGAGCAGACCCAAGGGGCATGTGTTCGATTTGAATATCGGATTTGACGCGAAAGGGGTGTATTATGACGGGACTTATCAGGTGTTCGATGCTCAGGGGAAGGAGACTGACCTGAAGAACCCTGTGCTGTGGAACGCGGAGCAGCCCTACCTGTACACGGTGGTGGTGGAGCAGGCAGGGGAATTCATTCCCGTCAGGGTAGGCCTGCGGGACCAGAGCGTCAGTGAAAAGGGAGAGCTGCTGATCAACGGGGTCAGCGTGAAGCTGAAAGGCGTCAACCATCATGACACCCATGAGCGCAACGGCTATGTGCTGACTTTGGAGGAGATGCGCAAAGAGCTTCTGGTGATGAAAGAGCTGAACATCAATGCCATCCGCACCTCCCATTATCCCCCTCAGCCCGCATTCATCGCCCTGTGCGACGAGCTGGGCTTCTATGTGGTGGACGAGGCGGATATCGAGACCCATGGATTCGGGAACAGGACACCGGAGTGGGGCTACGACGCGGATACCATCTGGCCCACGCGGAACGCAGAGTGGGAGGAGGCCTTTGTGGACAGGGCGGCGCGGCTTTACGAGCGGGACAAGAACAATACCTGCGTGGTCATGTTCAGCCTGGGAAATGAGAGCAACTGCGGCGACAATTTCGCGGCCATGAGCCGGTACATCAAGGACAGGGAAGGACAGAGAGAGGGCATGGGCCGTCTGGTGCACTATGAGAATGCCTATTGCAACCGTGCCGGCGAGAAAGACCCGGATTTCGTGGATGTGGTCAGCAGGATGTACTGGACGCCTGACAAGATGGCGCAGTACCATGCCCAGACCGGCGATAAGAGGCCCATGTTCCTGTGCGAGTACAGCCATGCCATGGGCAACGGCCCCGGAGACCTGGCGGACTACTGGGAGGTCATGGAGCGGAATTCTTATATGATCGGCGGATGCATCTGGGAGTGGGCGGACCATGTGGCCCCGGACGAGAACGGGAATCTGGGCTACGGAGGAGATTTCGGGGAGGAGACCCACGACGGCAACTTCTGCTGTGACGGTCTGGTGTTCAGCGACAGGAGCCTTAAGGCGGGTTCCCTGGAGGCCAAAGCGGTCTACCAGCCCATGGCGGCTTTCTGGGAAGAGGGTCTGCTGACTGTGGAGAATAAAAATGATTTCAGGAACCTGGACGAGTACGATTTCTTCTGGGAAGTGACCGCAGACGGAGAGGTGAGCGCAAGCGGAAGCCTGAACCTGGAAGCTCCGGGACATGGAAAAGTGACTGTGCCGCTGGCCCTTGCGGTTCCTGAGAGCAGCTACGGCAGCTATCTGCGGATTTCCATGCGGGAAAAAGACGGCAGGGAAGCGGCTTTTTCACAGATTGAACTGTCCGGGGCAAAAGCGCCGGAGGCGGGACGGGGCAGCGCGAAGATCACGGAGCAGGGGGAATATGCCCTGATTGAGGGGAAAGATTTCACCTACCGTTTCAACCTCCACTATGGGCAGCTGGAGACTATGAACGATTACCTGAAGAGTCCTGTGCGCCTGACCGTATGGAAAGCGCCCACGGACAATGAGAGAAATGTGAAAAATCAGTGGTACGACGAGAATTATAATAAGGTGCACACGAAAGTGTACGAATATAAAATAGAGGGGAACAAGATTACCCTGAAAGCCTCCCTGGCGCCTGTGTCCAGAAGCCCGTTCTTCCGCTATGAAGCCTCCTATACGTTCTTTGAGGACGGCCGCGTGGATGTGGAGATTGACGGAAACTTCGACCAGAAGAGGACTTTCCTGCCCAGGCTTGGATTCGAGTTCAGGACGGCGCAGAAAGACTTCACCTATTTTGGCCATGGCCCCTGTGAGGCCTATGCGGACATGCGCCATGGCTCCTGGATGGGGATGTTCGAAAGCAGCGCCGAAAAGGAGTATGTGCCTTATAAGAAGCCTCAGGAGCACGGCAGCCATTATAATACGAAGTATCTGCGCCTGGGAGCGTACTCTTTCGTGTCCGGGCAGGGATTTAGCGCCAATGTTTCGGAGTATGCCACAGAGGAACTGGCCTCCAAAGCCCATGACTATGAGCTGGTAAAGGACGAGTTCACGAATGTGCGGATCGACTATAAGGTCAGCGGAATCGGATCGGCCAGCTGCGGGCCGCAGCTGATGGACAGATACAGAATGAATGACGGAAAGGTTCATTTTGCTTTTTCCATCGTGGCGGAGAAGTAAGGGCTGTGCCGAGGCGGATGGACAGATGGTAAAAAGGAGAGAGGAGGAATCGGGATGGAAGCGTTAAGGAAAGAAGAAATTTATACGACAGAAGACATCTACGCTTTGCCGGATGGGGAGCGGGCTGAGCTGATTGACGGGCGGATTTATTATATGGCTCCTCCGGGCCGGACGCATCAGAGGCTGGTGCATTTTTTGGATCGGACGATAGGAAACTATATTCAGGGAAAGCAAGGAGGCTGCGAGGTCTATCCAGCGCCCTTTGCGGTATTCCTGAATGACGACGACATCAACTATGTAGAGCCGGACATCTCGGTCATATGCGATACCTCCAGGCTGGACGAAAAAGGCTGCCACGGGGCGCCGGACTGGGTCATAGAGATCGTGTCGCCGGGCAGCAGGTCCATGGACTATTTCACCAAGCTGTTCAAGTACCGGACGGCAGGCATCCGGGAATACTGGGTGGTGGATCCGCACAGGAAGACGGTGACGGTATACCAGTTCGAGCAGGACCGGATGACGGAGTACGCCTTTGGGGAAAGCGTCCCGGCGGGGATTTATGAGGGATTTTCTATTACGGTTTCATAATCGGATGCTCCCATGCTCTGGAAAGGTGGCATTTTGCGGGCTGTGAAGCAGCTTTCGGGGCTGCTTGCGCGGCAGCGATTATGGCAGGAAAGCGCGCCGCAAAGGCGGCGCTGTGCCCGGGCATCCGAAAGAAAGATGCCCGGCGCGCCGGGTAGGGAGGAAAGTCTTCCCTACCCGTTTTTCACATCATTAGGGCTTTCTTTCCCCGCCATATAATCCAGGGCATTCTGCAGCGTAGTCTCGGCGATGGCGCCCAGAGCCTCCCGGGTGAAGAACCCCTGGTGGGAAGTGATCATCACATTGGGGAAAGACAGCAATCTCGCCGTGGTGGAGTGCTCCAGGATCTCGTCGGAGCGGTCCTCGAAGACATTGTTGGTCTCCTCCTCGTACACATCCAGGCCCACCCCCGCGAACTTGTGCATGCGGATGCCCTCAATCAGGTCGTCGGTCTTCACCAGAGCGCCCCTTGAGGTGTTCACCAGGATGACGCCGTCTTTCATCTGCCGGATGGTGTCGATATTGATGATATGGTAGGTGGAGTCCATCAGCGGGCAGTGGAGGGAAATGACATCACTGTCGGAAAGCAGCTTTTCCAGCGGGACATACTCCACGAAATCTTTCAGGGATTCGTTCTGATAGACATCATAGGCGATGACTTTCATGCCGAAGCCCCGGCAGATGCGGCACATGGCGGCGCCGATTTTCCCGGTGCCGATGATGCCGGCGGTCTTCTCATAGAAATTGAAGCCCATGAGGCCGCTTAAGCTGAAATCATTCTCCCGCACCTTGTTGTAGGCCTTGTAGAGACGGCGGTTGCTGGCCAGCGCCAGCGCCATGGCGTGCTCTGCCACGGCCTCCGGGGAGTAGCCGGGGACGCGCATGATGCGGATGCCGTATTTTGCGGCAGTGTCCAGGTCGATATTGTTGAACCCGGCGCAGCGCATCAGGAGCAGGGAGATTCCCTTTTCGTGGAGGATATCCAGGGTCTGGGTGCCGATGTCAGAGCTGACAAAGGCGCAGACGGCGTCGAAGCCCTCCGCCAGGGCGGCTGTGCGGGGATCCAGGTCGGATTTCGTGTACTCGATGGTGATGTCGGTGAAGCCTTTGGCTTTCAGGGTGTCCTCAAAGGATTCTTTGTCATAGCTTTTGGTGTCGTAGAACAGGATTTTCATTTTGATTTCCTCTCTTTCCGGATATTTCAGCATCTTCTGTCAACATTATACCATGATATGAAGATTATACCACAATTCCTTGCGTCCTGGCGCATATGAAATCAGAAGCTGCCAATATTTTTTCCCGGAGGGACCGTTTTTATGACAGAGGACGGATATGACTGCCGGGGATTTTGGCTTCGTCCGCCAGGCAGATTTCATCCGGTTCCCCAATCCGGCATGTTGACAGATAATTTTCGGCCCGGTATAATGGGGAAAGACAGCGCTGCCGGACAATCCGGACAGGTTTCCCGGGAAAGAATTCGCCTGTGCAGACAGGCAGCGGATGAAAGGAGAAAGAGATGAACGTACCGAAAGTATTGAAAGAAAGGGCTGCGAAGTTGGAGGCGTACTATCAGAGCCACTACGAGGCCCTGGCGCCGCTGGCCGCCCGGTGCTTCCTGAACACCATGGAGACCACAGTGAAAGAGCTGGCGGACGGCACCCATTTCGTCATAACGGGGGACATCCCGGCCATGTGGCTTAGGGATTCCGCGGCTCAGGTCAGGCCCTATGTGAAGTACGCCAAAGACGACGCCGACCTGCAGAAGATTCTGGAGAGCATCATCGTCAAGCAGGCGCAGCTTGTCTGCGTGGATCCTTACGCCAACGCGTTCAACGAGAGCGCCAACGGCGCGGGGGCGGGATATGAGGACGAGACCCGGCAAAATGACCATGTATGGGAGCGCAAATACGAGGTGGATTCCCTGTGCGCGCCGCTCTATCTGGGATACTGCTACTGGAAAGAGACAGGAATCGACAAGATATTTACGGCAGAATATCACGAGATGATTCGGAAAATCGTCCATGTCTTCACCACGGAGCAGGACCACAGGAATTCTCCTTATACGTTCCGGCGCTACCATTGCGTGAAGACGGACACATTGCCCTGCAAGGGAAAGGGCCGTCCTGTGAACGTTACCGGCATGACCTGGTCGGGCTTCCGCCCCTCCGATGACAGCTGTTGCTTTGGCTACCTGGTTCCCTCGAACATGATGGCGGTGAAAGCCCTGGGCTATGCGGAAGAGATCTGCAGAGATTGCCTTGGGGATGAGGCGCTGGCCGGGCAGTGCAGGGAGCTTGCGGAGGAGATTCGGGACGGCATCGAGACCTACGCGGTGGTGGAGCATCCCGGGTACGGCAGGATATACGCCTATGAGACGGACGGCTACGGCAACCATATCCTCATGGACGATGCCAATTCCCCCAGCCTGCTGGCCATGCCCTATCTGGGATATTGCGATAAAGAAGATGCGCTATACCGGAATACCAGAAAGTTCCTCCTGTCCGCGGACAATCCCTACTATTATGAGGGAAAACTGGCGAAAGGAATGGGAAGCCCCCACACTCCCGCTGGCTATGTGTGGCATATCGGCATCGTCATGCAGGCCCTGACTTCCGACAGCAGAGAGGAGATATTGGAGTGTCTGGACATGCTGGCGAAGACCCATGCGGGAACCAACTACATGCACGAGTCTTTCAACCCCTCCGCGCCGGAGGAGTTCACCAGGTCCTGGTTCGCCTGGGCCAACACCCTGTTCGCGGAGCTGCTGGACAGGCTGATGGCAGAGGGCTTTTTTGAGTAAGGATGCCGGTTGTCCGGATATCCGGAAGAAGCCTGCCGGAGGGCGGAGCGGCGGTTTTTCCCGGGGAGGCGATTGCCTTGGGTCTGTCAGTAGGGCCCGAACCCGCTCTCCAGGATGCCGCCGCAGATGTCCGCCATTGTCTTTGGGTCAGGCGGCTCCGGCTGGGTCAGCCAGGATTCGATGACCCCGATGCAGCCGGAGACCGCGAAGGATTCCATGTAACGGCTGTCCGGCCCGGCCCGCCTGGCCTCCAGGATGCTGTTCAGGCGTCCCTTCACCAGGTCTTTCAGGCGGTTCACGAAAGCCAGATCCCCATGGGGGCCCATCATGGCCCGCGCCACCACCCTGTGCCGTTCCAGGAACGAGAAGACCTCGAACAGGGTGGTGCGCGGGGAATGGACAGCCCCGTCGGGGGTCAGGGTCCTGTCGATGATTTCGTAGAATTCCACGAACAGCTCATCCTCTGTCTGTGCCAGCATGTCATAGACATCGCCGTAATGCAGATAGAAAGTCCCCCTGTTGATGTCCGCTAAATCGGACAGCTCCTTCACGGAGATGTCCTTAATATCCTTTGTCTCCATCAATTCCATCAGTCCCTGGAGCAGCAGGGCCTTTGTCCTCCGGACCCTGCGGTCTGTTTTTTTGTCTGCCATATGGTTCCTCTGCCTTTCCTGACGCCCCGGATTTTCTGCGGGTGTCTTTTTGTGTCCATTTCTAAACATTTTATAAATAAACGGCACATGAAGCGCGAAATGTCTAAAAACGCACATTATGAAAAAAACTGTTTATTGCCATCTGCCATATTTTCATTATAATTACTTTTGAAAGAAAAATCAACTGTTGTTCAGTAAAAGACAAAAATATGGTTTATGGACAGAAGTCGTCCATATGCACGGATGCCTGACAGCAGGGAAAGTGTGGGGGCTTTTATGGAAAAAGAGAAAAAAGACGATTCCTTTATGATGAAGCTGGCCACTTTGATCGTGGATAAGCGGAAAGGATTCTATCTGGTTTTTATTCTGCTGATTGTGTACAGCGTCCTCTCCATGAATAAGGTGAAAGTCAATAATGACCTTACCTCCTATCTGCCGGACAGCACGGAGACGCGCCAGGGACTGGATCTGATGGGGGAGCAGTTCATCACTTACGGCACCGCCCGCATCATGGTGTGCAATATCACCTTTGAGGAGGCGGAGCGGCTGGCGGAGGACATCCGGGAGATGGACGGGGTCAGCATGCTGGATTTCGAGGACAGCGAGGCGTATTACCACGACATGGATGCGCTGTTCAAAGTCACCTTTGACGGGGAGGCGGGGGATCAGGCCGCGCAGGAGTATCTGAATGGCGTCCTGGAGGCTCTGGACGGGTATGATGTCTATTACTCCTCCGATATCGGACAGGAAGAGCGGGACGCGGCAGATTTGAATCATGACATGGTTGTCATTTTGCTGCTGGCGGGCGTGGTCATCGTGGCGGTGCTTCTGTTCACCTCCACCACCTACGCGGAGATTCCCGTATTCCTGATGACTTTCATTGTGGCGGCGATCCTGAACAAGGGCACCAACTACTGGTTCGGCACCATCAGCTTCGTCACGGACTCCATCGCGGTGGTGCTGCAGCTGGCGCTGGCAGTGGACTATGCCATCATCCTCTGCCACCGTTTCATGGAGGAGCACGAGGACAAGGATGCCAGGGAGGCTGTGATCGTGGCCCTGAGCAAGGCCATCCCGGAGATTTCCTCCAGCTCCCTGACCACTGTGTCCGGCATGGTGGCCATGATGTTCATGCAGTTTCGGATTGGCTACGATATGGGCATCGTGCTGGCAAAGGCCATCCTGCTGAGCCTGTTTTCCGTGTTCTTCCTGATGCCGGGATTGCTCCTGACCTTTGCGGGTGCCATTGACCGCTCCCACCACAAGAGCTTCGTGCCGAAGATTACGGCGGTGGGACAATTCTGCGTACATACCAGATTCATCGTGCCTCCCCTGCTGGTGGCGGCGGTGATTACCGGGGCCATCCTTTCCGGCAGGGCCCAATATGTGTACGATGTCAACACCCTGAAGTCCAAGACCATGAGTGAAAATAAATTTTCGGTGGAAATGGTGAACCAGAATTTCGGAACCGTGAATCAGCTGGCGGTCATCGTGCCTGATGGGGATTACGAGAAAGAGGGGCAGGTGCTGCGGGAGCTGGAGTGCCTGCCGGAGGTGAATTCCTGCATGGGCCTGGCCAATATCGAGGCCATGGACGGCTATGTCCTGACCCGGCTGCTCTCCCCCAGGGAGTTCGCGGAGCTGATTGACATGGACATCGAGGTGGCGGATCTCCTTTATTCCGCCTACGCGGTGGATGACAGCAATTATGGGGCGCTTCTGGGAGGCTTGAACGAATACAAGGTGCCGCTGATTGATATGTTCCTGTTCATCTATGACCAGAAAGAGCGGGGGAACATTACGCTGGAGGAGGATCTGGAGGAGACCATGGCGGACGCCTACTCCCAGATCAGCATCGCCAAAGATCAGCTGCTGGGGGAGGACTGCAGCCGATTCGTCCTGGAGCTGTCCGTGCCTCTGGAGGGGGATGAGACCTACGCCGCGCTGGACAGGATACGGGGCGTGGTGGCAAAGTATTACGATTATGATGACATTTATCTGGTGGGCAATTCCACCAGCAACAGGGACTTGAGCGATTCTTTCAGCATGGACAATAATACCGTCACGATTCTGACGGCGCTGTTCGTCATGGTAATCCTGCTGTTCACTTTCCAGTCGGCGGGCCTGCCGGTGCTGCTGGTAGTGACCATCCAGGGAAGCACCTGGCTGAATTTCTCCATGCCGTACCTTACCGGGGATGTGGTATACTTCCTGGGATATCTGGTGGTATCGGCCATCCAGATGGGAGCGACAATTGACTATGCTATTGTAATCACAAGCCGCTACATGGATCTGAAGACCTATATGCCGATAAAAAAGGCCATCGTGGAGACCCTGAACCAGGCGTTCCCCACCATTGTGACCAGCGGTTCCATGCTGGTGGCGGCAGGATTCATCATCAGCAATGTGTCCACTAACGCGGTGGTGGCCGCCATCGGCCTGGCTCTGGGCAGAGGCACATTGACGTCCATCGGCCTGGTGCTGCTGGCGCTGCCCCAGACACTCCTGATTGGCGACATCATCATTGAAAAGACTGCGTTCACCTTAAGGCGTGAGACGGTCAAGCCGCTTCCGGCAGGGGGCAGAATCAGGATGAGCGGCCATATCAAGGGCTATGTGAACGGCGTCATAGAGGGAGAGTTCACCGGCTTGATCGACGGCGAGATGGGCGCGGTGGTCCGGGCCAGGGATACGGTGGAGCAGATGCGGCAGAATGTTCCGGTACAGGAGGCGCCGCCCAGGCTTGAAGCGGCTGATGAAGCGGAGGGCGGGGACATACGGATCGTTTCGTGCGGAAATGGGAAAGGGCAGGAGGCAGCAGATGATTCTTCCGGCATGCCGGAGGATGGAAGGGCGCATGCTTCCTGGAACAGGACAGAGAGTGACAAGGAGACAGAATCCGCGCGCGTACAGAAAGGCGAGGAAGAGGAGGCGGCGAATCATGATGAGAGATAAAGGCAGATGGATGACAGGGGTTTCTTTCGTTCTGGCCGGAATCCTGACATGGCAGTGCGCGCTGCCCGCATCGGCTGCGGAGAGCATTGCGTTTGGACAGCTGATGTCCGGGGAGAATGCCCGGGCGGAGCGGCTGCCGGAGAGCGAATATATTACGATATCGATTTCTGCTGAGGAGGATCTGGCGGCTCTGGCGCAGGACTGCCGGCTGGATGCCTGGTCCCGGGATAAATACGTCAGCCTGGAGAATGATATTATCCTGGAGGAATACAGGAACCTTTCCATTCCCAGCTTTGGCGGAATCTTTGACGGCGGCGGACATGCGATTTCCGGGCTGGAACTTGAGGAGGAGGGCTCTGCCATGGGACTGTTCCGCTATGTGCAGGATGGGGGCGTGGTGCGGAATCTGTCCCTGTCCGGGAATGCGGCTCCCGGCGGCAGCAAGAGCCAAATCGGGCTTCTGGCCGGCGTCAATTACGGCAGGATCGAGAATTGCAGCGTTTCCGGCAGCGTAACCGGCGCCGGGGATGTGGGCGGCATCGCCGGCATCAATGAGGCCACAGGGGAAATCAGGCGCTGCCAGTCTGCGGCTTTCGTCACGGGAGACCATCAGGCGGGAGGTATCTGCGGAAGCAACTACGGGACGTTGAATAATTGTCAGAATTCCGGCAGCATCAATACTCACAGCACGGAAGTGAGTTTCAGCATAGAAGATATCACCATGGATGAGATTGAGGACATCAACAGTACGGAGCATGTGGCAGTGCACACGGATACAGGGGGGATTGCCGGTTATTCGGAAGGGAAAATATATTATTGCGCCAACTCAGGGACCGTAGGCTACCAGCATGTGGGCTATAACACGGGAGGCATCGTGGGCAGGCTGCACCAGGGCTATGTGCAGAATTGTACCAATACGGGGCACATCCTCGGCAGAAAGGATGTGGGCGGCATCGCCGGGCAGCTGGAGCCTTTTCTGGAGATTCAGTATCTTAACGACAAGCTGGGAGAGCTGGACCGGGAGATAGGAATCTTTTTCAACCTGCTGGAGGCGACCCATGAGGAAATCAGCGGCTATGGCGGCGAGGCGGCCGATTTGTCCGGAAGCATCAGCGAGCATCTGACCAATGCCTCCGCGGCCGGGGGGAACCTGACCGGGGCGGCCAGTGAGCTGTGGTATATCTATAATCAGGAGCTGACCGGAATCAATGATGATTTGAACCGGCTGAATGGGGAATGGAAGAACCAGGCGGAGACTGACAGGGAACCGCAGGAACCAGGAGAGTCTCAGCTCAATCCCACCAGCGAGGAGCACATCGCTGGGGGAGAGGAGCCTGCAGAAAGCAGCGCGGCCGGGCAGACGGAAGCTGATGGGGGCGCTGAGCGTGCCGCGGAAATGCCTGGCGGACAGCAGCCGGGAGAGACAGGGGCAGGCCCGGACGCTGCAGGAGAGGATTCGGGAGAAAGCCAGACAGGCCCGGATGCCGCAGGAGGGGATTCGGGAGAAAGCCAGGCAGGCCCGGATGCCGCAGGAGGGGATTCGGGAGAAAGTCAGACAGGCCCGGATGCCGCAGGAGGGGATTCGGGAGAAAACCAGGCAGGACAGGACACGCCGGAAGAGAGTCCCGGAGAAAGAAACCCGGCAGAAGGGGGAGGAACGGAAACCGGCCCGGGAGAAGCGCCCGGAGAAGACTCCGGCAATAAGGACTTTCCCTGGGATGACACGAACCTGCCGGATTTCGATAAACTGAGCAAGGATGTGGAGAGCTATCTGGCGGCGCTGCGCAGGTTCGGCGAGGGCGTGAACGGCCATCTGGGCAATATCACCTCCGCCACCAGCGACAGAAGCGGCGGCATCAGCGGCGACCTCCAGATCCTGAACCAGGAACTGGACGCGGCGGGAAATGACCTGCGCCGGCTGGCGGAGGTGCTTCGGCAGGGCGGCGACAGTACTTCCGCGAACGTGGACGCCCTGCTGGCCCAGGCAAAGGTGCTGCGGGGCTGCATCAACGATCTGCGCGATGATCTGTTCCGCTATGAGGGAATCACGGTGGAGGACGCGTCGGATGAGACCCCGGGCGGAGATGCGGAGAACCTGGGGGCGGAGCAGCCCGGGGAGGCTTATTACGATACCTCTGCTTTCCAACAGGGAAAAATCACCCTCTGCATCAATCAGGGAACCGTGGAGGCGGACACCAATGTGGGCGGCATCACAGGGGTGATAGCCACAGAGTACGATTTTGACCCGGAGGACGACATCGCCCTCACCGGGGAGGAGAGTTTCCGCATCGAGCAGTCCGTGAAAGCGGTAGTCCGCGAGAGCCGCAATCTGGGCCGGATAACAGGCAAAAAAGATTATGTGGGAGGCGTGGTAGGAAAAGCGGATTTCGGCGCGGTGATTTCCTGTGAATCCTACGGCGCGGTGGAGAGCACGGGCGGAAGCTGTGTAGGCGGTATCGCAGGTTCTTCGGATTACTGTATCAGGAGCTGCTTTTGCATGGGCGCCTTGTCCGGAGAAGCTTATGTAGGCGGCATTGCCGGCAAAGGCTGCGATATTTTCTACAGCTGTGCCTACCCGGAAGTGGACTGTGCCGGGGAGCGGGCAGGTTCTGTGGCAGGATGGATCAAGGAAGAGGGAATACTCCGGGGGAACTATTATGTGCAGGGGAATGTGCCCGGAGTGGATTCCATCGGCTATGAGGGCGGCGCGGAGCCTCTCCCCTATGAGGAATTCTGCCGCATGGACGGCGTGCCGGAGGCATTCTCCGAATTTACCGTGAGCTTCTTTGCGGATGGAAAAGAGCTTGCCTCGTTCCAGTGCCCCTATGGCGGAGCGATTGACAGCAGCCTGATTCCGGAAGTGCCGGAGAAAAAGGGATTCTATGGCGTATGGCCGGAATTTGACTACGAGTTTGTAACAGGAAATCGAATCCTGGAGGCACAGTATGAAAAATGGATTACATCCCTGGCCAGCGAGGAAAAGGATGAAAACGGCAGGGCCGTGGTGCTGGTACAGGGCGAATTCCTGCCGGAGAGCAGGCTTGTGCTGGAGGAAACGGACGGCGGCACCAGGCTTTCCGTCCTGATGGACAAAGAAGAGACAGACAGCATATATGAATCACAGCTTCTCGTGCGGGTGCTCTGCGACAATCCGGAGCAGGCAGAATTGGAACTGGATTCCGGGGAGGGCTACAGGCCGGTATCCGGCAAGGCGGTGGGAAGCTATCTGGAATTTTCCATGGAGGGAGAGGGAACATTCCGGGTGACGGCTGCAAAGAAAGATGACGGCAAAATCCGGATTGCCGTCTGTGCGGCCGGCGGCGCGGCGCTGGCCGCCATTCTCATCCTGCTGGTGAAAAAAGGCAGCAGGCGCCGGAAGCATGCATCGGAAGGAAAAAAACAGGCAGAACGAAAATCAGAAAAAGAATAGATTCCATTTTTCGGAATTTCCTGTATAATGGAAAGGGGGTTCTATAAATAAAGCGGGAGGATTGCTTCCATGAAGAAAAAGAATATCCTGTTCCTGCTATTCCTGAACATGCTCTATATCAGCGCGTTTACCTTTGGAGGCGGCTTTGTGATAATCACCTTGATGAAAAGGAAGTTCTGCGATGGGCTCCGCTGGATAGAAGAAAAGGAAATGCTGGACATCACGGCGCTGGCCCAGTCCTCGCCGGGAGCGATTGCGGTGAACGCGGCCATTCTGGTGGGCTGGAAGATCGCGGGCGCCGCGGGGATGGCGGCGGCGGTCTTCGGCACCATCCTGCCGCCCATCGCCATCCTGTCGGCTATATCCTATATCTATGAGGCTTTCGCCTCCAATGTGTACGTGGGTTTTGTGCTGAAAGGGATGCAGGCCGGGGTGGTGGCCGTGCTGTTCGATGTGGTGTGCGGCATGGGAGCCAAAGTGGTGAAGACGAAATCCTGGCTGAACTACATCCTGATGGCGGCGGCCTTTCTGGCTACGGCAGTGTGGGGGATAAATGTGGTGTACATTATTCTGGCAGCGATAGCAGTGGGAATCCTGTCCCAGGGATATGCGAAACGGAGGATGGGAAAATCCTGAACCTTACTGGGGGGACTGTGAGGTTGCGACGGATTTCGCGTTTTGGCAGCGTACCGTCAGGACCAGGCAGGTCCGGAAAGGAGAGCCATGGGGATATACTTGGAGCTGCTGTGGAGCTTCATCCAGATAGGAATGTTCAGCATCGGCGGCGGATATGCGGCGCTGCCGCTGATACAGAGTCAGGTGGTGGAACGGCACGGATGGCTGACCGCTGGCGAATTCAATGACCTGATTACCATAGCCGAGATGACGCCGGGCCCCATGGCCGTGAATTCCGCTACCTTTGTAGGGATACGCATCGCCGGCATCCCGGGGGCGCTGGTGGCCACGTTCGGCTGTATCCTGCCCTCCCTGATACTCGTGTCGATTCTGGCAAAGCTGTATTTCAAATACCAGAACCTGAACGCCATCCAGAATATTTTAGGGCGCCTCCGTCCGGTGATTATCGCGCTGATTGCGGCAGCAGGCCTGTCCATTTTGAAGACAGTAGCGGTATCGGAGAGCAGCCTGTCCGTGAACGGCTTCAATCTGCCGGGCATCATTTTGGCCGCCGCCGCTTTCCTGGTCCTGCGCAGGACGAAGAAAAGCCCTGTCCTGATCATGGTGGCCTGCGGTGGCGTGAATCTGCTCTTAAATCTGATAATATAGGAATCGGCAGCAGATTGGTTGGAAAGAATACACTGAAAACGAGAAGGAGACATGGCCATGACTGCCAAGAAAAAATATCCAGTGCAGGATGTGTTGCTATTTGGAGCTTTGATGTTTATTTATCTGATTGCGACTTTATTTCTGTTCCACCGTCAAACGGTGTCTTATGGCGGTCTGTACCCTTCCGACATGGGATCCTATGTTGCGGAGATACAGGGGTTGGACAGCGGATATCAATATCCATATCCTATCCTGTTTCTGACAGGAAAGCTTTTTCTGCTTTTCACCACACCGAAGCATGCCATGGCGATGGCGACCGCCCTGTGGAATGGCCTGACGCCTATTATCCTGAAATATTATTTTGACAAATTTCTGCAAGCGCGGGAGACTGGGGATTTCAGGAGAGGAATTCTGTCTACGCTGCTGGTCTTTTCGCTTCTGCTGATGTCCATGGTGTATCCCCTTACCTATCTGGGGAGGTATCATGAGCCAGGGGAGGATTTTTTGTATCGTTATCTGGGAACTTTCACTCCCAATCCTTACCACAATGCCACCTATCTGACGGCACGGCCTTTTTCGGTGCCGGTCTTCTTCCTGTTTGCGGATATTCTGACTTTTTATGAGAAAGAGGACCGATGGCTGCATCCGAAATATGTTCTTTTTTCCCTGTTCCTGCTTCTCTCCACATTGGCCAAGCCCAGCTTTACGCTGGTGCTGGCGGGCACAGCCGGAGTCATCATGCTGTGGAGACTGGCAGCCGGCGGTTTCCGGGGAGTGAAATCCTTTTTCCAGATGGGAATCTGGTTCATCCCCACTTTTCTGGTGCTGCTCTACCAATTCGGAGATGTCTTCCGTGCCGGAGGAAAGGGGGATGGCGGGATAGGATTTGGCTTTATGACCGCCTGGTCCAAGGCCACAGACAATGCGCCGTTGTCGATTTTCCTCGGAATCTTGTTTCCGCTGACAGTGCTGCTGTTCTGCCTGCTGCACAGGGAGTTTCCGAATCTGCTGAAATTTTCGTGGCAGTTCTATCTGGGGGCTTTGGTGACACTGACTTTCCTGTATGAAAAAGGCTACCGCCTGCCCCATGTGAATTTTTCCTGGGGATATATGTACGGGTTGTTTTTTACCTATGCGGCAAGCCTGCTCGTTCTGGCCGGGAACACGCTGAAGCGCCGCCAGCCTGCATGGCAGCTGGGGATTCAGTGGATTGCATATGGGCTGCATATGGTCTGCGGGATTGACTATTTCCGGATCCTTCTTCAGGGAGGGCTGTTCCATTAGTCTGTGCCATATATTTCTTCACGGTATGCCACGCCATAGCAGGCATCGGCATGCACCGTTATATAACCGAGCTCTTGGAAGAGATTCTCTGTCATATGGGGATATACGTATACGACAGGGTCTTTCTCCAGCGCCTCAGGGTCTGTGGGAGGCAGCGCCCCTATTTGATACCTGCCGAAACGCGTTACCTCCATGAAGCGGGGATCTCCGGCATATGTCACTGTCTCTGAAAATTCATCAGGCGGAATCTGCGCATGGAGCATGATGTTGGCATAATTCAATGCTATTACGGATATGTCTTCGACTGCCAGGTCTTGTGCATATGCGAGGGCATCCTCATACCGGTACAGGTTCATATGTGAGACCCATGGATTCCCATAGGCATCGTAGTCAATGGGATAGGTCGCCTGATAATAGATATAATAGCCAAAACATGCCGTATATGCGCATGTCATTGCGGTGACGAAAAGAGTCTTTTTGTTTTTGAAGAGGCCTCCAAGCCACCAGATTCCTATCCCGCCGTACAGAATGACAGGGATATGGATATAATTCACTTTATGGAAGTATACGGAATCGATGCTGCATCCTACCAGAAAAGCAGCGCCGAACCATATTGCCAGCAAAAAATGTACTGGCAGCTCCTTTTTTTGAAAAATCCATTGGAAGAATATTTTCAAGTGATACAGCAGGCCCAACAGGACAAAGGGCGTGGAGATATAATAATAAGAGCCGACTTTGGCGTTGCTGATATACCATCTGTCGTCGTATTGTTTGAGCAGCATTTCTATGAGTGAGAGAATCCGCTGTTTGATGACCCATGTGTGCAGGGACATTTCCTCTGTCCGCAGTGCCGGCAGTTTCGGAATGGAAAACAACTTCGTCCGGATTTCTGGTATCAGCCCAAAGTTTACGGCCAGAAACAGAAGCAGCGGCAGGGCCATAAGGAACAGCAAAAGAAATGCCAGAAAGAAATCCCGGCTGAACATTATTTTTTTGCAGAAAAAAATCAGGCAGAGCACCAGAATCAATGGAATCAGCAGCCAGGTCAGCGCATAGCAGTACAGAGTCAGCCCCCAAAAAAGAACCGCTCCCCAAAGACTTTTCAAATGGCCGTTTAAATACCGACAGAAAAAGAACATGGCAAACAGGAGCATGGCAACTGCCAGATTGCAGTCCATGCCAAAGCGCGACTGCTGGATATGCCATGGATTGATGGCCAGAAAGAAAGCGAAAAGCGTGCCCATCCATTTGGAGCGGAACATTTCTTTTCCCAGCCCGTATGCGGCAGGGATGGAAAGGCATCCCAAGATTGCCTGAGGAAGCCGGATCGTGGTCACCGACACTCCGAACAATGCAAAAAAAGGCATGGTGAAATAGGAATAAAGCACGCTCATTCCGCTGCCCCAGGCAGTATAATAGACAGGCCTGGTATAGCCCAGGGAATCGAGTCCATAATGCATGACGGCCCATGAATTATATGCTGAATATGCTTCATCCTGATGCAGACCCATGGGGCGGCTGCCCAGATACAGTAATCTGGCAAGGCTTCCGAGCAGTACAGTGAGCATCAGCCAGCATTCCGGGGTACGAATCCATTTCTTGCAATTTTCTTTCATTTGGGGTATCCTCCATTGCCTTTGATATTCATTTTATCTTCTCTCTCTGTAAAAGTAAAGTCGAATTGCTTGTGGTATCACAGGCATTGTGCTATAATGTGCCATATTACTTGTGGAAATAGAAGAAGGAATGTGGAGATGAAAAAGCAGAGGATGATAAGCGGAGTGGTTCTGGGAATTCTTCCGCTGATTTTATGTGTCATATATTGTGCGGTATACGGAAAAAATCTCTGGGACATTTATCTGCCGAATTCCTATTGGAATGACGAGCTGTTATATTTCAAGCAGGTAGAGGGAATCTTGAAAGGCGGCGTACCCGGCGGTTATTTTGGATATGATGAGAGCCGAGCGGCGGTGCTGTCCTTTGCCGTATGGAGCCCTGTTTTGATGATGCCATGGGTCATCTGGGGAAAAGTGTTCGGATGGAATTTCTTTTCGCCGGTTTTATGTAATCTGATTTGCATGATGGCAGGGATGGCAGCATTTGGCTATCTGGCCAGACCTGCCAGAAAGCAGCTGGCTGCCATTGCCGCGCTTTTTGGAGCATTCACTCCTTTCACGAGATTTATCATGTCCTGTACGCCGGAAGCTTTTTGCTGTGCCCTGATATTATGGTATATGGGATGCCTGTTCGCATATGAGAGAGAGGGAACAAAAGGATATCTGTGGCAAATGCATTTCATCGCAGGAATCCTGACCTTGATGCGTCCTTATTTCCTGCTGTTTTTGCTGTACCCTGCCGCAGCGGTGAAAAAGCACGGAAAAATGAAATGTATGGCGATGGGCGGAAGCAGCCTCCTTTTCCTGGCAGGGTATGTGCTGACGAAGAGATTTTTGAGCACGGATTATTTGTTCAATGCTCTGGAAATCTCTTTTTTAGAGGCATTCCGGGAGCAGGGACTGGTGGCGGGACTGCAGGAATTCTGGCAGCAGAGCGTAGGAGGCGCCAGGGATCTGAAAAATTTTCTGCGCGCGGCCCTGCAGTATGGAAACTGCGCGGGAAGCATGTACGCAGTATATGGAATGACAGGGGTAATGCTTCTTGCTGTAGTGATTGTGGAATGGAAAAACAGGAAAAGAGGAAATTATTGCAGGCTGGCGCTGCTGACAGCGGCCGCTTATGTGGCCATGATGGCGGCGATATTTTACATATATGCCCTGAATGAGGGATCACGGCATCTGATGTCTTTCCTGCTGGCAGGCTTTCTGGTATTGGGCATGTATTCTGCAAGGATTGCGGACAAGGCTGTCCAGATAATGCTCTGCGGCGTTATCTGCCTTTTCTTCCTGATAAAGCCCGGAGTGCCCTATGACAGACTGCCGCCTTTCCGGGAGGAGAAGCTGGCGGAGGACATCGAAGCCATGCGGGAAGTCCTTTCGGAGAAGATGGAATGTACATCCGGCATCGGATGGGAAAATACAGTAATCTGGCTTGCCTACGATATTGTAGGCGAAGAGATTGTGACAGAGCAATGGCAGCAGCTGTATGCGCTGCCGGAAGGCTTCGGCATCAATTATTGTTCGCAGCCCTATGTGCTGGAGCATATAGACGTCTTACAGCCGCGCTATATTGCCGCAGTTCCCGGCGGACAGATAGAAGAGCTGCTGCTGGAAAGAGGAGCTGTCCTGCTTGCGGAAAATGAACAGATAGCAGTCTATCGGTATGACGCGGCAGGCCGGAAAGAAGAGCAGAGGGAAAAAGGATAAGGGGGAAGTTGGCCTGAAATGCAGGAAAAGACACCGCTGCATAACTGCGGCGAAAAATGGATTAATCGATTCTGCAGATTGCTCTGCTGGATAGACAGCAGGAAACTGTGGTGGGTTGGGATAGTATTGCTCGCCGCTGTCATGGTGCCCCATGTCCGGCTGGGGGAGGGCAGTGTGTTTGTGGTGCATGACCAGCTGGACGAGTCCCTGATGAATTATGTGCTGACAGCCAGACATCCCGGCGAGGCCGTCATTCCGGAGATGCTGGGGGGTATCAGCGCCAGCGGACTGCAGCCGGCCGCGGTGCTCTTTCTGCCGCTGTATCGGTTCCTGCCGGCTTTCCACGCTTTCATGGCCTCTTATGCTATCATGATTCTGTGCGGCTTTTTGGGAATGTATCTGGCAGTTAAGAAGTTGACGGACAGCAGCATCCTGGCGGTGATTTCCGGGGGATGCTTTTGTATGTTGCCTGCGTATCCGATTTATGGGCTTACTCAGATGGGGCTGCCTTTATTGCTCTATGGGTATCTGTGCCTGAGAGAAGGCAGAAAAGTAAAGACAGCCCTTTTCCTGACGGTTTTCTTTGGACTGACCAGCCATCTGGTGTGTACGGGCTATGGGGCTCTCGGCTTCTGGGCCCTGGGGATTTTGTGGGATTTTCTGCACCGGAATAAGGAAAAAGCAAGGCGCTGCATGGCGGGCTTTGGAGCCTTGCTGGCCGTCTATATTGTGACGAATTACCGGCTTTTTCTGGAATTGCTGCTGGGGCAGGGGAACTACGTGAGCCATCGGGAGGAACTGGTGAACGGAGAACTGCCTTTCTGGGAGACAGTGAGGGACGTGTTCCTCAACAGCGGACAACATGCGCCTTCGTATCACAGAGAGCTGATTCTGCCCATTGTGCTGGGGCTGCTGCTTTTCGGCTGCCTGTATCCCAGGCTGTGCGCCGAGGCGCGGAAAGACTATCAGCGCGCTCTTGCGGGTGTGGCTGTACTTGCGGGAATCGCGGTGTTCTATGGAATCTGCAAGTGGAAACCAGTGGTGGACTGGAAAAACAGCATGAGCGGGTTCCTGCGCTATTTTCAGGCGGAACGCTTTTATTGGTTCTATCCGGCGGGCTGGTATCTGGAACTTGCGCTGACTTTCAGTGTCTGGCGGCGGCAGCTGCAGGCGGGAGGGAAAAGCCGCAGGCCGGCGGCAGCGCTTGGCAGGGTATTGCTGCCCTGTCTGGTGCTGGCGGCAGTGATGCTGCCCCATGGGGATATTGTTCTGCACAATTCCTATTTCTATATGAATGTGAACCAGTACAACAACGGCTCTGACATTACGGGATATATTTCCTGGGAAAGCTTTTATTCCGAAGAGCTGATGGCGCAGCTGGACGAGGCCATTGGCCGGGAGCCGGGCTCCTACCGGGTGGCCCATTTGGGCATTAGCCCCGCGCCTGCCCTGATGCACGGTTTCTATACGGTGGACGGCTACTCCAACAATTATCCGTTAGAGTACAAGCATGCTTTCCGACAGGTCATTGAGGCAGAACTGGACAAGGATGGGGAAAGCGAAGTATATTTTGACAAGTGGGGCAGCCGCTGCTACCTGTTCAATTCCCAGACAGGCGGCTACTGGATGATGAAAAAAGACAGCAGTGTCCAATATGAAGGACTGGAGTTCGATATGGAGGCGCTGAAAGGCCTGGGCTGTGAGTACCTTTTTTCCGGAGGGGAGATCCTGGACGCGGAGAGGATGGGGCTTACCCCCATGGGATACTTCGAGACGGAGGATTCCTACTGGGGCATCTGGCTGTATTCTCTGTAAAGCTGCCTGTAACCAAGCGATTCTATGATATATTTGCTATATGCAATTATGACTATAAGAAAGGCTTTCTTCTGGAAAATATTCATAAAAAATCAGAAAACAAACGAAAAATAACAATAAAAACTTGAACATATATCAAAATGTGCTATAATACCATCATGTCCTACATGTCAAACAATACATACTCAGAAACTTTGCTTTGAATCGGGATTATGACAACGGAGCCAGAAAAGGATGGCTCGGCGCACAGGAGGTTGCTATGGCAAGTATTGTTGAGAAATTTGTAAAACTGAAGACATCCATCGGCGGGAACCGGGAGAAGACCAGATACGAAGATACTTTCGGAATGCCAAAAGAAGAACAGGCCCATATCACGCGCCCCAATAAGGCGAACAACAGAATCATCAGCGAACTGGAGTTTGCCATCCATGTCTCGGAGGAGGCGCAGGGGCGCTATATGGGTGTCCTGGAGCAGGCATTGGATTTCCTGCTGGAGAAGATAGACGCCCAGGGCGTCCTCACCAATCAGGACTGTGATGCGGCGGAGGAGATCCTGGCCCCTATGGCGGAGGAGGCGAAGAGCTACAAGCTGATTCTGGCTGCCCATGCCCATATCGACATGAACTGGATGTGGAGCTTCAATGAGACCGTGGCGATAACCCTGGCTACGTTTCGCTCCATCCTGAATATCATGGATCAGTACCCTGAATTCACCTATTCCCAGTCCCAGGGCGCGGTATACAAAATCGTGGAGGAATACGATCCGGAACTGATGGAGGAAGTCAGGAAGAGAATCGCGGAGGGCCGCTGGGAAGTGACCGCCACCGCCTGGGTGGAGACGGACAAGAACATGCCCACGGGAGAGTCCCTGCTGCGCCATATCCAGTACACAAAGGAGTACATGGAGCAGGTATGGGGCGTGGACAGGATGGAAGTGGATTTTTCGCCGGATACTTTCGGACACAGCGCCAATGTGCCTGAAATCGACAGGTTCGGCGAGGTGAAATACTATTATCACTGCCGGGGGAACGGAGGAAAGGAAATCCTCTACCGCTACAAGGCGCCCTCGGGAAAAGAAGTCCTGACCTACAGGGAGCCCAACTGGTACAATGGCGCGATTACGCCCCACATGGCCGCAGGGTTCCCGGAGATCAGCAGGCGCTGCATGGGACTGCGCACGGGCCTGGTGGTCTACGGCGTGGGAGACCACGGCGGCGGCCCTACCAGGAGGGATGTGGAGCGGGCCCTGGAGATGATGGAATGGCCCATTTACCCTCAGATAAAGTTCGGCACTTTCCATGAGTTCTTCCATGAGGCGGAAAGCGTGTGGGAGAAGCTGCCGGTAGTGGACCATGAATTGAACTACTTTGCCCCCGGCTGCTACACCACCCAGAGCCGGATCAAGAGAGGGAACCGCCGCCTGGAGGCATCTCTGCTGGATGCGGAGGCCATGTCCGCCATGGCGGGAAAGCTGACCGGCTTCGGCTTTGCGAAAGAGAAAATGGAGAAAGCATGGAGGGATGTGCTGTTCACCCATTTCCATGATATCCTCACCGGATCCTGCGTGCAGGATTCCAGGGAACACGCCATGGGGCTGTTCCAGACCTCCATGGCCACAGCCAATACCCAGATTCAGAATGCCATGGCCTCCATCGGCCGCAATATCGACACATCCTCCATCAAGGTGGACGTAGATTCCTATTACAGCCAGTCCGAGGGAGCGGGCGCAGGCTACGGAATCGAGAACTTCGTGGGCGTACCCAGCACCGAGCGGGGCGGCGGGCACACGCGTATCTTCCATATCTTCAACACCCTGACATGGGAGCGGAGCCAGGCGGCGGAGCTCACCGTCTGGGACTGGACGGGGGATCTGCGCCGTATCCGCGTGACGGATCAGGCGGGAAAAGAAATCCAATGCCAGCTGCTGGACGAGGAGATGCAGCAGTACTGGGATCACAAGTATATCCGCGTGCTGGTGGACGTGACGGTGCCGGCCCTTGGATATACCACGGTGGTGCTCTCCGAGAAAGAGGCGGAAAAGTATCCTGCCTATCTGCAGGAGCGGGAGCATGTGGCCAAGATGTTTGACGATTATGAACTTGAAAATGAACGGCTTGCCGTCAGGATAGCCTCCTCGTCAGGGCGCATCGTATCTTTGGTTGACAAGGAGACCGGCGCGGAGCTGGTGGGATGTGACCGCGGCGCGGGCTTTACCTATATCGAGACGGAAACCGCTACCTCCAGCGCGTGGAATATCGGCAGATATATCCGCGAGTTCCCTGTGGACCGCTGTCTGAGGACAGAGCGCGTGGCCGATGGCCCTCTGCGTGGGAGCGTGAAAGTGACCTGGCAGGTGGCGAATTCCAAGATAGAGACTATATACAGCCTGGATAAATATCAGTCCGCGGTGCGGATGGAGGTGAAAGCGGACTGGCATGAGTCGGGAAGCGAGATTATCCCGGTTCTGGATTACCGTATCCCTCTGTCCTACGAGCCGGAGGATTATCAGTATGATATCCCCGCGGGCGTCATCCGCAGAAGCGCCCTGCACAATGATGTGCCCGGCCTGCAGTACGGCCTGGCCAGGCGGCAGGAGAACGCTTGCGCCATCCTGATCAGCGACAGCAAATACGGCTACAGGGCGGAGGGGCAGAAGCTTGCCCTGACTCTGATTAACAGCTCTACCAGCCCGGATCCCTATCCGGAGAGGGGGATTCACAACATCACCCTGTGGCTGGGAGCCTGCGGCGCGGACGCCAAAGAGGCGGAGCAGATGGCCGTATCCTGCAACCACGCGCCTTTCTATCAGCCCTCCAACGCCCATCACGGCACGTTGCCCATGGAAAGCAGTTTCCTCAAGGCCGCGGCGGACCATACGGTGATTTCAGCCGTGCTGCCCGGGGAGGACGGCAGCGTATTGGTTCGGGCCTATGAGACGTCAGGAGAGAAAGAGGCGGTCAGCCTGCGCTTTGCCGCGGACGTGGCGAAAGCAAAAGCGGTCAACCTGTTCGGCAAGGAGCAGGACGCGGAGGTGACGGTTTCCGGAAACCAGGTCACATTCGCGGTGGAGCCCTACGCGCTGGCTGAAGTGGAGATCCGTTTTGCCTGATGGGCGGAAGACAGATTTGATATGACAGAATAGAAAGAGAGGAAACTGGCATTTCGTTGCGTGCTGTTATAAGTTTATGACAGCACGCTTAGTATTATAGGGAAAGGGAAGGGGCAAAATTGAAAACGAAAGAAGTAATCTGGCGCATCATAAAGTTTTTTTACAAGAAAATGCCGGCAGCCAGTGTTCTTTCCACGCTGGCATATGTGCTGGAGAATTTTCACGCAACAATCATGACGGTTTTGTCCGCATATTTTTTTGAAGAAGCTTATGGATATCTGGCAGGCAGTGGAAATGCTCAGGCCCTGTGGGGATGCGCGGCGCTGATTATCGGGTATTATTTGGTTTATCATATTGTGTATTCTCTGTCGAGTATCTGCATTAATGCCGGGGTCTATGAAAAGGCCCTGCACCTGTTGAATGACGACCTCGTTGAAACAGTATCAGGGATTTCACTGATTCAGTTTGAAGACGAGGAAACTCTCAAATGTAGAAAACGGGCAGAGGAATGTGTGAAAAATGAAAGGATACCGGGAATCTTTATGCTGACGACAGTGTTGATGACTTCAATAGCGGGGATTTTTTCATTGCTTGTAACCCTGGGGCTTTATCATCCTCTGCTGCCGATTGTGGCAGCCGCCAGTGTGGCGCAGTTTTTCCTGTCGGATTGGCTGCTGGAAAAAGAGGGCTATCGGTTGGAAGTGGCTTTGACACAAAAAAGAAGAAAGAGGGACTATATATGGTCGCTGTTTACGGATTTGGCGAGCGTCCGGGAAATGCGGGTCATGGGATTTACCGGCTATCTGGCGGAACGTTGGAAAACGGAGCGTGATGCGGTGAATGAGAAGCAATGGGAACTGGACAGGAAGAAGTCGCGTTATCATTTATTGTGTGATGCGATAATGACATTCGGGTATTTAACGGGTGTGGTGCTTTGTGTATTCTTGCTGCGCAAGAATGTGATATCCGTCGGGGTATTCGGTGCGTGTCTGGTTGCGTTTGCCAGTGTTCAGAAAGCCGTTGGCAATTTTTTCAGCTCTGTCGGGAGGCTTCCGGGTTTTGTGAGCCTGGCGGCGGATTATTTTACTTTCATAGATAAAAGGAGTGTGCAGGAGAGCAAATTACCGAAACTGCAGGAGAGGATTGAAGCCATTGAAGTAAAAAACGTGGATTTCCGGTATCCTCATAGTCAGAAGCTGTCGGTAAGGAACGCATCGCTGACGATACGCCGGGGTGAGGTAATCTCCCTGATCGGAGTCAACGGAAGTGGGAAAACGACTCTTGTAAAACTAATCCTGGGGATATACAATCCTGCGCAGGGAGAAGTCCTCTATAATGGTATAGACTTGGAAGGTCTGGACAAAAGTTCCATATACCAGCATACGGCGTTGTTATCGCAAGATTTTGCATTGTATCCGCTATCTCTTGATGAAAATATTGCTCTGGCAGATTTAAGTCATGTTGATGAAAAAGACCGTATCCAAGATGCATTAAAGCGGACCCACATGGATGGTGTGAGGGAGCGGACCACCGGAGAAGATGGGATTCTGGGGAAAGAGTTCGGGGGATTGGAGTTTTCCGGAGGACAGAAGCAGCGTCTGGCATTGAGCAGGGTATTATTTGCGGACAGGGAACTGATTATTCTGGATGAACCGACTTCCGCATTGGATCCTCTTCAGGAAAATGCGATATTGGAGGAATTCCTCCGGCTGGCGGCGGGGCGCACGACCATTATCATTTCGCACCGCGTGGGACTGTGCCGGTATGTCGATAAAATCGCTGTAATGAAAGGCGGAACAGTAATAGAATGCGGAACCCATGAGGAATTGATGGCAGAAAAAGGAGAATACGCGCTGCTTTATGATACGCAGAGCAAGTGGTACTTGGATTCCGCGGCATCCGATGATGAGAGGAACTGTAATGGTAAATTTTTTCGGTCAGACAATGTTGGAGAGGTGCTATAGATAGGATATCAACTTTAATCCAAGAGGTGCAATTATGAAAAAATCAAAGCAAATGATAATTTTCAAGATCCTTTTTCAGGCATGCGGAAAAGAAATGGCGGGATATTTGCTTACGATGGTATGTACTGCATTCTCGGGTCCGGCAATGCTCTTTTTCAGAGGAAGGGTTATAGACGCTGCAATATCCGAAAAAGGGATTCTGCTGTTGGAAATGTTGTATTTCGGTGCTGTTGCTTTCTTGACCTTTTTAATCACCTACGAGAATAGTATGGGAAAGCAAAGGATGAAAAGGAAGCTTTATGGACAATTTTCAGCGAAAGTTTTGGAGAAGTTTTCTAAAATCCAGTATTCAGCGTATGAGTCGGAGCAGACCCTTGACATCATAAAGCGTATGGGGAACGCGCCCCAAGAAAATATTTTGCAATTTTTCAATGCTTTTTTGGAATTGTTTTCTGAAATAATTAGCGCGCTTTGTTATGCCGCTGTTTTCGCAAGCCTATCTGTCTGGTGCATGATATTGGGACTGTTAGCTTTTGGGGTCATGTTGTTCTTTGATTTCAGGCGGATGCGCATCATGGCAAATTTGTATGACGAACAGACACAAGAGGAGCGCTTGATGGAAAGCTATGAGCAGATGCTGGGGAACAAGGCGGTGGTGTATGATTTGCGGGTGGCAGACGCAGTAGATTTTTTGCTGAAAAAGAGAAAGGAACTATCCGATTCGATTGTGAAAGAGCGCTATCGCCGGACGATACAGTCACAGCTTGTTTATGAATATGGCGACCTGGTGGTAGTGGCGTGGATGGCGATTGTTCTGCTTTTTCTGGTGGATTCCTTTATAAAAGGGGCTCTTACAATCGGTCTGTTCATTACTCTGGTTGGCGCGCTTCAGCAGATAATAGATTCTTTCCGTAAGATTGGGGATGAGTATTCCGAACTACAGCGGCGGATTATGTTTGTGGACTACTATCTGTCGTTTATGCGGCTGGAGGAGACGGCTGAGAGAGGATCCGGAGATTTAGAACTGGAGGAAGAGGGCGTTCGCTTTGAACATGTGACCTTTACCTATCCGGGAAAAACGGAGCCGGCACTGCGGGATGTAAGCTTTGTGATGAAGCCTCGGACAAGGAGGGCGCTGGTAGGGGAGAACGGGTCTGGAAAATCCACGCTGATAAAGTTGATGTGCGGTCTGTACAAGCCAGATTCTGGAAGGATATTGATTAACGGTCGTGATACGGCAGAGCTGGATTCCAGGGCCTTAATCCGGAATTTTAGCGTCATTTTCCAGGATTATGGAAGGTATTTTTTTACGGTACAGGAGAATGTGGAATTGGGTGATATTGATAAAATGAGCCGCTCCCAGGAACAGAGAGAACCGGAAGTGAAAGCGGCGCTGCATGAGGGTCTGTCCGATGAACTGGCCGAGAGGCTGCGGCAGCCGTTAGGGAACCTTTCGGAGGACGGCATCGAGCTCTCGGGAGGACAGTGGCAGAGGCTGGCTTTATCCAGAGCCTGTTACCGGGATAGTGAGATTTTGATATTGGATGAGCCGACTGCTTCGCTGGATCCGGTTGCGGAAAATGAGTTATATGCGAATTTTATCGAGATGATGAAAAACCGCTCATGTATCCTGATTTCGCACAGGCTGGCTGTGGCCAGATATGTAGATCGAATATTAGTCTTGCAGAGAGGGGAATTGATTGAAGACGGAGACCATGAAGCGCTTATGCGAAAAAATGGCGCGTATGCGTCAATGTATTATGCACAAAGCCATTGGTACATAATATAACAAAAACATTCCCACAAGAAGATGCAATATTCAGAGAACACTGATTCTTGTGGGAATGTTTGGTGCAGTCAGAACACCACAGACGCCGTGGACTGATGAATCTCCAGGGAAGGGGTGATGACCTTGTGGTAAATGCCCATGTCGTTCTGCTCCAGCCGCCTGCGCAGAAGAAGCCCCGCCTCCTGGCCCATAAGGTGCTCGGACTGGTTGATATGGGTGTAAAAGTCCGGGTTCCTGGTCTTGGATATGGGCTGGTCAAATGAGACCAGGGAGACAGCTTTCGGAACGTCCAGGTTCAGCGACGCGCACAGCTCGTCCAGATAGACGCAGGTGTTGCACTCGGCGGCTATGAAAGCGGTGATTTTTTCTTCCCTGACCAGTCTGTTTACCAGTTCCCGGTAGTAATTGGTATCATGGCTGCCCACACGCTCCACCGCCTGTATGGCGCTCTCCGGCATGTTCAGGCTCTCGGCGGTGCTCATGATTCCTTCCATCCTGCGCTTGACGGAAAAGGTGTACCTGTCCGAAGAGGTGACGAAAGCGATGCGCTGGTGTCCCAGCTCGTACAGATGTCTGACGCACAGCTCCCCGGATTTCCCGTTGTCCGCGATGACATGGCTGGTGTTCAGGCGCGGCAGATAGCGGTCCAGGAGCACCAGAGGGTATTTCTGCAGATTCATCAGCAAAAGCTCATTGCTGAAAAAGGGCTGATCCTGGGGAAACAGGATGATGCCCGCGATATTCGTCTCCAGGCAGCGCTTCAACAGATAGTTCTCTATCTGCGGATTCTGGCTCTGGAAAAAATGGCAGATATATTCATTCGGAGGAAAAGCCGACAGGACGCCGTTCATCATGGACAGCGAGAACATATCCCTGACCGTGGGTATGATGCAGGCGATCTCGGGCAGGTGTTCCATGCTCCCGGTGCTTTCTGCCGGTATCTTTACCTCATTGGAAAGGGAGGGCGGCACCTGCGCCCGCGATACGAAGCTTCCCTTGTTGGGGAAACGCTCTATCAGCCCCTCGTTCTTTAGCTCGCCCAGGGCCTTGGAGACCGTGATGCGGCTTACCTGATAATGCTGCATGAGCTCGTGCTCTGTGGGGAGCCTGTCTCCGGGGGCCAGAAGGCTGGTCTTGATCTGGTGCAGAATATCTTCTTTTATTTTCTGATACATGGGCTGATTCATGATATCCGCCATAGAACAATCCCTCCTTTGTAATCCCGAATCAGATGAAGCAAGTAGTTCCCCTTTAAATATACCTCATTGATATGCTATGTGTCAAGCTGGGCATTTTGCTGAATTCGTCCTATTTGTTATATGAATTATGTCGCATAGCCGGCATGGAAATATGTGAAATATAACTAAAAATATATTTCGAAACCAAAAAGTTGTTGCGCTGTGCATAGCGGTGTGCTATTATTTAACAAGAAAGACATGGCAAATAGCATAGCAAAATGAATATATACATAACAAATAATGCATATAAAGTCATGTTGAAATCTCGTGCATAATATCAAACTGTGAGGAAAGGGAAGGTGTGTGTATGGCAGGGAAGACGGCAGGGGCTGCATTAAGCCCGGAGCAGAAAGCCTACAACAGAAAGCGGTTGTGGGTGGAGATTAGGAAACACTGGTTACTGTATGTGTTTCTGTTGCCTTGTTTGGTTTCATTGATTGTATTCGCATATGTCCCCATGGGAGGCATCGTGCTGGCATTCAAGAACTATCGGTTCGACTTAGGTATCTACGGCAGCGAATGGGCGGGGCTCAAGCATTTCAAATCGTTCCTCACGTCCCCTGAGTTCTGGACGACGACGAGGAATACAGTGGTCATCAGCATCATGAAGATTATCATCTGTTTCCCGGCGCCTATCATACTGGCCCTGCTGCTCAATGAGGTGCGGGCGAAGAAGTTCAAGAGTGTGGTTCAGACCGTGAGCTATCTGCCCAACTTCGTATCCTGGGCCGTGGTGGTGACATTGCTGACGGCGCTCTTCTCCCCCTACGGCGGCATCTACAATGACATCCGCAAGGCCATGGGGCTGGATCCCATCTTCGTGCTGGGCGAGAAAGGGGCGTTCTACCCGCTGGTCATCCTGACGGACATCTGGAAGAACGTAGGCTGGAGCTCCATCGTATATCTGTCCGCCATCACCGGAGTGGATCAGGGGCTCTACGAGGCGGCCGCCATCGACGGCGCGAACCGCTGGCAGTCCACCTGGCATGTGACCATCCCCGGCATCTCCACCACCATCGGCATCATGTTCATCATGAGGATGGGCGGAATCCTGGGGGCGGACATGGATCAGCTCCTGCTGTTGCAGCAGCCTGCGAACATGCAGCTGTCCCAGGTTCTGGACACTTATATTCTGCAGACAGGTCTCCGGTACGGAAAGTTTGAGTACGCCACGGCCATCAACCTGATTCGGTCGATTATCTCGCTGGGATTCGTGGTGATTACGAACCACCTGACGACCAAGTATACCGAAGTAGGCTTGTTTTGACAAGGAGGAGAGTGAAGATGAAAGAGACCAGAGGTCAGAAGATATTCAAGGTATTCAACTATACATTTCTGGGGCTGCTGGGGCTGGCCACCTTTTACCCTTTCTGGTACGTGCTGGTGGCGTCCCTGAACGAGGGCCGTGACTTTATGCGGGGCGGCGTATGGTTCTTCCCCAGGGCTTTCACCCTGGAGAACTATGCAAAGGCATTCAACGATGATAGAATCGCCCCCTCCCTGAAGATTTCCGTGGAGGCCACGGTGATTGTGGTGTTGGCAAGCCTCTTGCTCACGGCGCTGGCGGCTTACGCCCTGACGGTGAAGACCTTGCCCGGGCGGAACATATTCAGCTTTTTCTGGTACTTTACCACCATTTTTGGCGGCGGCATGATTCCGTATTTCATGGTGCTGAGGGATCTGAAGCTGACTTCCAGCTTTTGGCTGTATGTCATCCCCAGCCTGTTCAGTTTCTCTAATTTCATCCTGTTGCGGGCGAACTTCCAAGGCATACCCTATGAGCTGCGGGAATCGGCACAGCTGGACGGAGCGGGGGACTGGACCATCTTAAGCAGAATCTATCTGCCCCTGTCCAAGCCGATTCTGGCCACCCTGGCACTGTTCATCGGTGTGGGCAAATGGAACGACTGGTTCACAGCTGCTTACTATCAGAGCGATTCGAAGCTCTATCCTGCGGCCACAGTGCTGCAGAGGCTCCTGGCGGAGGCTTCCGCAGGCAGCCAGGTCAAGGTGGGACAGGAGACGGCGGCTGCCGGTGGTATGACTACCTACACCTCCCAGTCCCTGCAGATGGCATTCGTTATGATTCTGACGATGCCCATCGTAATTGTCTATCCTTTCCTGCAGAGATATTTCGTGAAAGGTGTCATGGTCGGTTCTGTAAAGGGATGACGCGTCATCCCTTTGGGATGATTTTTGTTCCTTTACCCGAGATATAGGTAAAAACCAAAATAGAAGGAGGAAACAAGTTATGAAGAAAAAGGCAATGGCATTGCTGATGTCTGCGGCTATGGTAGCGAGCGTGCTCACTGGCTGCGGCAGCGGCGACAGCGGTAGCAGCCAGTCTTCCGGCTCCCAGGGGGGGCAGGAGTCCAGCGAGGCTACGTCAGATGACGGAGCAGCAGCCGATGACGGAGCAGCCGCGGACGACGGTCAGGCAGCAGCCGACGATGGAGAGTACTATACGGACGAGGACGGGAACAAGTATAAGAAGTTCGACGACGTCCAGCTGAAGATGCTGATCTGCTGGAACGGCGGATTCAAGACTGCCTCTGACCAGTACAACAACGATGTGGCTACAGCCATCCGCGAAAAGATTGGCGTTACTGTAGAGTTCGAGGGCATCAACATGTCCGAGACAGAGAAACTGAACCAGATGTTCGCCACCGGCGATATGCCCGACATGGTAAATGCACCCTACTGGGGCGGTTCGGCAGGCGAGACCGGTGTCATCAAGAAGGGCGGAAATGAAGGCCGTCTGATCGACATCAGCGGTCTGGTGCCCAACTATCCCAACATTGCGGACGCTTATGAAATCGGCGTCATCAGCACCAAGTATCTGGAGAACGACATCGAGCAGGAGGGCGGCGCAAGATACGTTCTGCCTACGGAGGTGGCCGGCGACGTGGAAGATATCGCTCTGTGGGCCTACGGCGTATTCGTAAGAGGCGATGTGCCTGAAGCTCTGGGCATCGATGAGAAATCCATCAAGACATCTGAGGATCTGCTGGACTTCATGGAGAAGGCAAGGGACTATGGCTTCAAGGATGTAAACGGCAATGACTGTATCGTAGCTACCACCTACCACAACGGCTGGAGCTATCAGGATTACGGTGCAAGCTTCGACCAGAAGAAGCTGACCAGCTACAGCCTGGGCGAGGACGGCAAAGTGGTCTATGACAAGCTGACAGAGAACTATGTGAACAAGCAGCTGTTCTTCTGGAAACTGGTGCATGACGGCATCCTGGACAAGGAGTGCTTTACCCAGACCGACGACAGAGGCAAGGAAAAGGTGGGCAACGGCACCGCTCTGTTCTCCTGCGCACAGTACGGCGTGACCATAGACGCCACAAAGCAGACCGGATTGTATGATGAGCATCCGGAGATGAGATATATCCCCGTAGGTCCCCTGAACTACCAGGACGGCTCTGCATTGGTACAGCTGGAGTCCGAGGGCAGAAGCGGCTCCCCTGTCATCTTCTTCCCCACCACCTGCTCCAACATCGACGCAGCCCTGACCTGGCTGGATTATGTGAACAGCAAAGAAGGCTCCAAGCTGATTAACTACGGCTTCGAGGGCGACACCTATGAGATGAACGATCAGGGACAGCCCAGAATGACCGCTGAGCTGACCGAGAGATATGCCGCGAACCAGGAGCAAGTGAACGAAGAGCTCCGCGAGAGAGGCATCAAGTACATGGCAGGCAGGACCTATGTGGCCAAGAAGTACATGCAGTGGTTCGGCGAGACAGGTCCTTTCGAGGCGGACGCTCTGGATCCCTATCTGGTTGAATACCGCAAGCAGAGGCCTGCAGAAATCATGCCCGGCTATGCCATCGACGCTCTGGCTCCCGGCTTTGAGGGATACGAGGAGTTCTCCCAGTGGGCGTTCGACAGCGAGAAGGAGAATGAGTACGTGCAGCGCGCATTCTTCGCTGATACCGAAGAGGAAGCAAGATCCATCATCGAAGATTATCAGGAGTACCTGAGAACCAACGATGGCGGCAAGATGCAGGAGTTCCTGGACTACATGACCAGCGTGTCCACCAGCAGGGATGACATCGTATACTAATCCGTAATCTCGTTCTGCAATGGTTTTATAAATAGTTCCATAGAAGAAATAATTAAAAACAAGAGGGTGCAGCTTAATAGGTATATACGATTAAGAGGCATCCTCTTATTCTATAAAATCGGCCGAAAAAAGGGAGGCATATTATGGCATACATCAGAGAGAAATCAGAAGAACTGACCGGTTATCAGGCGGGCGGGAGATTCCGCGCCTCCGTGGACTTAGGCTGCGATTTCGTCATGGTGTACGGAATCGACGATACCATGCCGGAGCGCATCCGGGAGTACAGGGAAAGGGGCTATGTCATCCATCTGATGACAGGTATCGCCTGGGGCGAGTACCAGGACTATCTGGACGGCAAATGGGACGGCAGGAAACACTGGGACGAGGGGCAGGTGCAGAGGGACGGCGCGGGGGTGAACCACAACCCTACGGTGCCCTACATGGTTCCCACAGTATCGTTTTCGGAGTATCTGACGGAACGGATGAAGATCGCCGTGGATGCCGGGGTGGAGGCCATCCATGTGGAGGAGCCGGAGTTCTGGGACAAGAGCGGCTATTCCGAGGCGTTCAAGCGGGAATATGAGATCCATTACAGGGAGCCCTGGAGGCCCCAGCACGAGGATTTGGATGTCCGCTATAAATCCGCCAGGCTGAAAGCTTATCTGTACTGCCGCACCATCGACAGGGTGAGCGCCGCCCTGAAAGAGTATGCCAAGGTGAAGCATGGAAAGGATTTAAGGTTCTATGTGCCCACCCACAGCCTGCTGAACTATACCCAGTGGAAGATTATGAGCCCGGAGGCGGCGTTGATCGGAATCCCCTCCGTGGACGGCTATATCGCTCAGATCTGGACGGGCACCAGCAGGGAGGCCAATGTCTATGAGGGAGTCTATAAAGAACGCACGTTCGAGACGGCTTACCTGGAGTATGGCGTGATGCAGGAGCTGGTGAAAGGCACCGGGCGCAGGATGTGGTTCTTAAACGATCCGATAGAGGATCTGCCCAGCTATACCTGGGAGAACTACCGCTATAATTACGTGAAGACGGCCACGGCTTCTCTTCTGCACCCTTATATCTGGCATTATGAGATATGCCCCTGGCCTCACAGGGTATTCGAGGGCTCCTATCCCAGAGTACAGCCCAGGATAGCGGAGAAGATTGAGACCAGCTTCGCCACGGAAGAGTCAAAGCCGATTCCGCAATCTTATGCCACGCTGCTTTCCAGTATGTTCCAGCTGTTCGGGGACATGGAGCAGACGGACATTTCCTTTGAGGGAGATGTGTCGGGCGTAGGGCTCTTCATGTCGGACAGCGGACTGTTCCAGCGCACTTTCCCGGACGGAATCGTCACCGGGGAATCCATCGAGGAGCGTTTCCGGAAAGCCCTGCACAAGAATTCCGGTAATGCGGTGGATGAGGAGCAGGCAGCAGCGCTGATGCGGGAAATCGAGGCGGATGATTCCATGATGAAAGATTTCATCCAGAGTCCCGCTTTCCCCCAGTTCTTCGGCATGGCCCTGCCTCTGGTGAAATACGGACTGCCCGTGAAGCCGGTGCAGCTGGACAATGTACGCCGTTTTGCAGGTTATCTGGACGACTGCCGTTTCCTGATTTTGAGTTATGAGTACATCAAGCCGGAGGCCCCGGATGTAAATGCCTCTCTGGTGTCCTGGGTGAGAGCGGGCGGGACGCTCATGTATATCGGGGATGGGAGCGATCCTTTCCACGAGATATCCTCCTGGTGGAGGCAATCGGGTTATGAGAACCCGACCCGGCACCTCTTCGAGATGGCGGGGCTGGAGCAGAATCTGGCAGACGGACAGTATCCTGTGGGCAAGGGCAGGATTATCGTCTGGAACATGCTGCCCGCAAGGCTCTGCCTGTCAAAGGAACTGACCAGGGAGTACAGAAAGCTGGTGAAAGAGGGGCTTAAGGAATGCGGCGCGGACTGGCAGTACCGCAACGACCTGACGCTGCACAGAGGGCCTTACATCATCTCGGCTGTCATGGATGAGAGCGTGAATGACGCGCCGAAGAGGTTCGAGGGATTGTTCGCCGACATGCTGGAGAATGATTATCGAATTATCGATAACAAGAAAATCGGGCCGGATGAGAATGCCATTCTCTTCGACTTTTCGAAGATTGAACAGGATGAGTTCAGGATTGTCGGCACTTCCGCCAGAGTGGAGAAAGCGGAGGATGCACCGGGCGGAATCGTTTTCCGGCTGATGACGGCGGACAATATCAAGGCATTCATGCGGGTGCGCCTGCCCCGTCCTGTGAGCCGGGTTTCAGCACAGGATGAGGATGGGAATGAGGTGGCCGTCTCCATGGAGTGGGATGAGAGGACCAGGACTTTGCTGGTATCCTACGACAGCCACGCGAAAGCGGTGGAGGTGACGGCAGTCTATGGCGGTTGATGACGGTTCTGACATCTGAAATCGCTTATGGATAGGATGGCAAGCGGCGATGTAGTTTGCATGTTTCAAGTGGCAGGCTGTCAGACCGTCGATTCGTGTAGTTGACTGATTGACGGTTTGCAGCCGAAATCAATCATATGATATGCACATATTTCCTTTCAAGGGGAGTAAAATAACCTGTTGTTTTAAGTCCAGCTAAGAAATGTCAATAGGTAAAACGAAAAATGTTTAAAAAGTTTTTTTCAAGCAGTTGATGTAAAAAAG
>NZ_CALPDH010000027.1:0-79497 GCF_943193215.1 Acetatifactor aquisgranensis
CAGCTATTCATCAGATATGACTTTGTAACTTATTAACTGTATAGCTCTTGTGGCTATATCATCATTATACTAGGAGGGAAAGGAAATGATTAAAACAAAGAAAGGGTTTTTGCTGAGAAGATTGGGGAAGGAATACATGGTGGTACCTGTCGGCGAGGCCAGTAAAGATTTTAATGGCATGATCAGGCTGAACGAAACAGGGGCATTTTATTGGCAGGAATTGGAGAAAGGCATTACGAAAAACGAATTGGTAAGAAATATGCTGGAGCGATTTGAGGGCTTGGACGAAGAAACAGCCTGCAGGGATTTAAAGGAATTTCTTGCGATAGTGGAAGTAGCTCTGGAGTTTGACGATGACATACAGCACGATTGAACAGGAATTGGACGAGCAGGGGCATAGTCTGTTTCAGACAGTTGGGGACAGCATGGAACCGCTCCTGCATAACAGAAAAAGCACGGTTGTGATTGAAAAGGTGTCAGGGACGCTCAAAAAATATGATGTAGCGTTATACCGCCGCCCGGGAGGAGAGTATGTATTGCATCGCGTGCTGAAAGTCAGAAGCAGTGATTATCTCATTTGCGGAGACAACCGGACGTATAGAGAGCCTGTTCCGAAAGAATGGATTCTCGGGGTTATGACAGGTTTTTATCCCGATGAGAGTAGTTTGCTGATATCCTGCGAAGACCAGGAATACCGGAGATATCTGCAGACCCTTGGCAGACGTTACTGTATCTGTTGGACGAAGACCCTGCCGAGACGGATTCGCAATAAAATCATGCGATAGTAGATGTGTAATTATGAAGGAGGTTACATATTTATTATAAATATTAAGGAAGGAGGACGAACCAATGAAATATGTAAAAGCAGAAGCAGAGGTTGTGCTGTTTGATAACAGTGATGTTATCACAACAAGCGGTAATTCGCTTTGCATGGATGGTGTCAGCAAGTATCAGAATGATTCCAGAGAATGCGCGAGTACTAGTCACGTAAGTGGTGTGCCGGGTTGCGGTTATAGTGCCCAGTGGTTATAAGCCTTTCTTTTGGAGAAAGGTGAGGCCTATGGAATCAGGGTTATTCTAGAGTGAAGAATCCTGTATTGCGCAATCCATGTGAGTGTGGCAGCGTTTCCGCGATAGTTGGCGTGAATGCTGCCACACAAGCACGATAGTTTTAACTGTTAAGCAGTATAAAATATAAAGGATGGCAGTGGGATGTTTTACAAGCTAAGAAAGGGTTATGTCCTGCGAGGCTGGGATAAGATGGCATGGGTGGTGGTACATCGCCCTGAAAATAAGTACAGGACTCTCAGCACAGAGGAATTTCATACGCTTCTTCTCTGTGATGGCAGCGAAGACCTTGAGGCTGATTATGTTACTGATGAAATGAGGACAGCCCGGAAAAAATTGGAGGAAGAGGGAATCATCGAACCCTGTGGGCATGGTATATCTTTGGAGGATGACCAGAATTATCGTTATTACGACAATCGTTTCGTACAGTCGGTGTTCTGGTCAATTACCGGACGGTGCAATTATCGGTGCCGCCATTGCTACATGGATGCACCGGAAGGGGCTTTGGGTGAACTTTCCCATGAACAGGCGATTGCTTTCATAGATGAGATGGCGGAATGCGGCGTCTTATGTGTGGATATTACCGGAGGCGAACCTTTTGTCCGGAAGGATTTCTGGTTACTGGTTGACCGGATTCAATCCCATAAAATGACAGTCAGGCAGATATATACCAATGGCTGGCTGCTCAATGATTCGATTCTGGATGAATTCGAGAAGAGAAACCTCAAGCCGGAGATCAGTATCAGCTTTGACGGAGTAGGGTGGCATGACTGGATGCGTGGCGTAAAAGGGGCGGAGGAAGCAGCCTTGAGGGCGTTGAAGTTATGTAAAAGGCGCGGTTTCCCGATGAATGTGGAACTGTGTGTTCATAAAGGCAATCAGGAGACGCTTCGTGAAACGATGAGGATTCTTTCAGATATTGGCGTACCTGCGTTGAAGGTTGCCAATGTATCGCCGACTGATCTTTGGAGCTGCAACAGTGAGGGGAATGATTTGGATACCCGTGCATATACTGAGGCGATGATTCGTTACATCCCGCATTTTTTCGAAGATGGAATGCCAATGGATGTGATGTTGACCGGTGTAGTCTCTTTGCATAAAGGATCAAAGAATTATGAGGTGATACCAGTCAGACTCAGTGGAACAGAAGAATGTCTGAACCGTCTTCTGTGCGGCGCGGTGCGTTATGCCTGTTATATTACCCCGGAGGGGCGCCTGCTTCCCTGTATGCCGATGACTGCATGCGAAGAACAGGCAGAATTTCCGTTGATTCAGGATATTGGTCTGAAAAAAGGGCTCGGTAACAGCTTTTATATGAATATAGTGGACAGCCGGGTGAAAGATTTGCTTGCAAAGAATACCAAATGCGCTGCCTGTGAATTCAAGTATCGGTGCGGAGGCGGCTGCCGGGCTTTTGCGTTGGCACAGACCGGTGACCTGATGGGCTGTGACGGCAATCAATGTCTTCTCTGGAAAGAAGGCTATACAGAGCGAATCCGTGAAACTGCTGATACGGCGATAGCAAGATATTGCACCAACCAAGAAAGGTCATCATGAAGAACAGAAAACATGCGCAAACCCTTACATGGCTCAGCCAGGTGACAGGGAAGAAAAAAATATATATTTTTTATCTGGTACTGTTACAGGCGCTATTGGGGACAATGAGCGTTTTTTCCGCAATTCTTTTCCGCAACCTGATTGATGAGGCTGTGGCAAAGGAAAAAGCGGGATTCTTTCATGCAGTGATATGGGCAGCCGTCCTGATGGCAGGCCGGATGATGATAGGTTCGCTTGTACGTTTCTTATACGAATGGAGCCGTGCTGTCCTGGAAAATCAGTTTAAGCAGCGGCTCTTTTCCTGTTTGCTGCACAAAGAGTATGCAGCTGTCACAGCGATTCATTCCGGCGAGTGGATGAATCGCCTGACGTCCGATACGGCGGTAGTGACTAATGGTATAGTGGATATTGTGCCGAGCCTGACCGGGATGCTGACGAGAATGGTTGGAGCGCTGATTGCTATATTTATGTTAGAGCCGATGTTTGTGTACATTCTTATTCCGGGCGGCGGTCTGATTCTGCTGCTCACTTATGGTTTCCGCAAGGTGCTGAAGCGTCTGCATAAACAGATTCAGGAAACTGACGGCGCGGTGCGGGTATTTATGCAGGAGCGGCTGGGAAATCTTATGATTGTCCGAACCTTTGCCATGGAGAATGAGACAAAGGAGGCAGCCTCAGCCAAAATGCAGCAGCATAAAGCTGCCCGTATGCGGCGCAATAATCTGTCTAATTTATGCAATATTGGATTTGGTGTGGCGGCAAATGGTATATATCTGTTTGGTGCTGCGTATTGTGGCTATGGAATATTAAAGGGGACGATATCCTATGGCACTATGACAGCCGTGCTGCAGTTGGTTGGACAGGTTCAATCTCCTTTTGCCAGCCTTACCGGTTTTCTGCCGATGTATTATGCTATGATTGCCAGTGCAGAACGATTGATGGAGGCGGAAAATTATGCGGAGGACTGCGAAGAAAAGCCCGTAAAGGAACAGGATATCCTGGAGTTTTATCAGAAGGGATTAAAAAGTATCGGGTTACGGAATGCTGCTTTCACGTACCGGTCTCCAACTCATAAGGATGCTTCCGAAGAAGATGTCTCTGTGCCGTTGGTTCTAAAAGGCATCAATCTGGAAATCCGCAAAGGGGACTATGTGGCCTTTACCGGTCATTCCGGCTGTGGGAAAAGCACTATATTAAAACTTCTGATGTGTCTGTATCCGCTGGATTCCGGGAAGCGGTATATTGAAAGAAATGGAGTCTCGGACACTGGAATGACTGAGCAGCCTTTGACTGCCGGTTGGCGTGGCCTGTTTGCCTATGTGCCCCAGGGAAACCAATTGATGAGCGGTACGATTCGGGAGATTGTGGCATTTGGGGATGCAGAGAGGATGCAGCAGGAACGGCAGTTGATGCGGGCGTTGCGGGTAGCCTGTGCGGATGAGTTTGTAAGTGCGCTGAAAGATGGTCTGGACACGGTGTTAGGAGAGCGGGGAAACGGACTCTCGGAAGGGCAGATGCAAAGAATTGCCATAGCAAGAGCTGTGTTTTCGGAGCATCCCATTCTGATGTTAGATGAATCTACAAGTGCTTTGGATGAGGTGACGGAGCAGGAACTGTTGGCAAATCTGAAAGCTATGACGGATAAAACTGTATTGATAGTCACTCATCGGCCTGCCGTACTCCGGATTTGTGATAAACAGATTATCATGACAAAAGAGGGGGTAAGTGTTGTGGCGCCATGACATTGAAAGATGGCGTGCTGACAGAAAATGACAGATTCTGTTCCATGAAAGGAAAAGGAAGTCTCTTGCACTTATGGGCATAGTACAGTAAAATAGAATCATGTCAGGCAGACATTTTGGCAGGAAGAATCTGCGCTATTTATGCGAGGAGCACATGAACGCCAGCCATATATGTTTGACCAGAGCAGTATGGTAAATTCTGGCGTTATGTAGTATAGACTGAAAGAAAGAGGTATGAAAATATGTGTGGAATAGTAGGATTTACCGGGAACAGGCAGGCGGCCCCCATTCTTCTGGACGGACTGTCCAAGCTTGAGTACCGGGGATACGATTCGGCGGGCCTGGCGGTCCGCGATGAAGCGAACCAGGTGGAAATCATAAAGGCGAAAGGCCGTCTGCGCGCCCTGGCAGAAAAAACCAATAACGGCGCTGCCCTGGCAGGGACTTGCGGCATAGGCCATACCCGCTGGGCGACACATGGCGAACCCAGCGAAATCAACGCCCATCCCCACTGCAGCGATGACTATAATGTAGTGGGCGTCCACAATGGCATCATAGAAAATTATCAGGAACTGAAGGATAAGCTCCTGCGTAAAGGCTATACTTTCTACTCCGGAACGGACACAGAAGTGGCGGTCAAGCTGGTGGATTATTATTACAAAAAGTACGAGCATACGCCGGTGGACGCAATCAACCATGCGATGGTGCGTATCCGGGGCTCTTATGCGCTGGCCCTGATGTTTCGGGACTATCCGGAGGAAATCTATGCCGCGCGCAAAGACAGTCCCATGATTATCGGTGTCGCTGAGGGCGGAGCCTTTCTCGCCTCGGATGTCCCGGCAATCCTGAAGTACACCCGAAATGTCTATTACATCGGAAATATGGAGCTTGTCCGCCTGCAGAAAGGGGAGGCATCTTTCTACAATCTGGACGGAGATGAGATTGAGAAAGAGCTGGTTGAAATCAAATGGAATGCCGAAGCGGCAGAAAAGTCCGGTTTCGAGCATTTCATGATGAAAGAAATCCATGAGCAGCCGCGCGCCGTCAGGGATACTCTGAATTCGGTGATCAAAGAGGGAAAAATCGATTTGGCAGATACAGGCCTTACCGGGCAGGACATGGCGGAAATCAGCCAGATTTATATTGTGGCCTGCGGTTCGGCCTACCATGTGGGGGTAGCAGCGCAGTATGTGATTGAGGATTTGACGCAGATTCCGGTTCGCGTGGAACTGGCATCGGAATTCCGCTATCGCAGATTGCTCCTGCCGGAGAATGCCCTTGTGATTATCATAAGCCAGTCCGGCGAAACGGCAGACAGCCTTGCGGCGCTGCGGGAAGCGAAAGTTCGCGGAGCGAAGACACTGGCAATCGTCAATGTGGTAGGATCTACCATCGCCCGGGAGGCGGACCATGTGTTCTATACGCTGGCCGGGCCGGAGATTGCAGTGGCGACTACCAAGGCATACAGCACCCAGCTGGCTGCATCCTATATGCTTGCAATCGAGTTCGGCAGGGTGCGGGGCGTGCTTGACGAGGAAAAGTATGCTGCGCTGATTGCGGAGCTTCAGACTCTTCCGGGTAAAATCGAGAGACTGCTGGAGGACAAAGAGCGCATCCAATGGTTCGCGTCAAAACAGGCAGGCGCTAAGAACGCATTCTTCATCGGCCGGGGCATCGACTATGCCATCAGCCTGGAGGGCAGCTTAAAGATGAAGGAAATCAGCTATATCCATACAGGGGCATACGCAGCTGGAGAACTGAAGCACGGTACAATCAGCCTGATTGAGAATGGAACGCTGCTGATAGGAATCCTGACCCAGCAGGAACTGTATGAAAAGACCCTCAGCAACATGCTGGAGTGCAAGAGCCGCGGCGCCTATCTGATGGCTCTGACTACATACGGCAACTATAACATAGAGGACAGCGCAGATTTTGTCTGCTATATTCCCAGAACGGACGCTCATTTTTCTGCGAGTCTGGCGGTCATCCCGCTCCAGCTGCTTGGCTACTATGTCAGCGTGGCGAAAGGCCTGGATGTAGATAAGCCGCGCAATCTGGCGAAAAGTGTGACGGTAGAGTGATATCGTCAATCTGCATTCAGATGGACTGGCAGTGTTTTGATTGCGACACATCGTTCCGCAGTGCTTGGGATTTGTGATAAGCAGATCGCTATGGTGAAAGGGAGCTGTGCGACAGTGCATTAAAGAATGGGCAGAGGCGGAAAGGATTGAGATGGACAGAAGAAAATTTGGTAGGATACTTAAAACTGCAGCCATTATGGTGACAGCGGTTTTGGCTGCTTTGCTTGCATTCTTCTTTTGGACAGAGAATGAAGAGAAGAAAGAAATACAGGCTGCATATGAAGCCATGCAGAATGAGATACGCCCGCTGGAACTGGAAATCTATGGCTTGCAGCAGGAATTGAATGGTATAAAGGAAGAAGATGACAGGGAGACGAGGGGAATGGGCAGTATTGTTCTGCTGTTTACAGATTTGAGTGAAGGAATATATACAGATGCATATCCCCAGATGACAAAGTACGGATTTAAGGGTGTGCTGGCATTGGGGGAAGAGCAGGCGCCGGGAGAGGCAGGATGCCTGAATGAACAGCAGTTTCAGGAACTGCTTGCGGCAGGATGGGAATGCTGCCTGAAATGGGAAATGGGGATGAATGAGAAAAAATGGCCGGCTTACAGCCGGCGTCTGGTGCGGAGAGCAAAAATCGAAAGTCCGAAATCCGTTTATTTCCAGAAAGAGGCATATGATGGCGGACAAGATGATTTCCTTGCGGAACAGCATTTTTCCGTTGCAATTCACCATGGGGAAGGGGATATTCCACTGATTATCGCGGAAGCGGAGGAGGAACTCTGGCACTTTGGTGCAATGGCATGGAATGGAAACGATTCCTTATCCATGCTTGAGGAAACTATGGAGCAGCGGGGAAATTTGATATTTACCATAGGTTCAGATTCCCCGGAAGAGGAATATCAGAAAGATGTGTGCGAGGCCATGCTGGAAAGGATTCATGAGTATTGTGAAACCAATGACATACAGGTGATGACACTTTCCGGGGCAGCAGAGTACAGAGAAATGCTGGAAGAGAAGCAAAATGGCACCATGGAGACGGAAACTGGCAGGAAAAGAGCGGAACTGGAAGAGCAGATAGAAGAACTGAATCATGAAATTGATGACATTACAGAGAAATACAGGAAAGGCAAGTAGCATGTATGCTGAAAATCTATAGGAAAATAAACACGAGAAAAGGAGTCGAAACGAAATGGAGTTAATGGAACTTTTACGGTATGTAGTATCACAGAACGCCTCAGATGTATTCGTCAGCGCGGGCCTGCCCCTTTCCTATCGCAAGAACGGGGTGCTCTATCAGGTAAATGAGGACAGGCTGTCTCCCGAGGACACGGAGAAGCTTTTGGAGGACGTCTATAAAAATGCGGGAGAACGTAAAAGCGATATCCTGCAGAAAACGGGCGATGACGATTTCTCGTTTGCCATTCCCGGACTTTCCCGGTTCAGGGTCAGCGCGTACAGACAAAGAGGAACCTATTCGGCAGTAATCCGTATCATTTCGTTCCAACTGCCGGAGTACACTGCTCTCCACATACCGGAATATGTGCTCCGCCTGGGGGACAGTGAGAAAGGCATGGTGCTGGTGACGGGGCCTGCAGGAAGCGGGAAATCTACCACCCTGGCCTGTATCATCAACCGTATCAATCAGAACCAGCAGAAACATATCATCACGCTGGAGGATCCGCTGGAGTATCTCCATCGTCATGCCCGGAGCATCGTGAGCCAGAGGGAAATCAAGGTGGATACGGAAGACTATGCCACCGCTCTGCGTGCGGCTCTTCGCCAGAGCCCGGACGTGATTCTGCTGGGAGAGATGAATGATAATGAGACTATCCATGTGGCGTTCGGCGCAGCCGGAACAGGCCGCCTGCTGTTTTCCACGATGCACACTGTAGGCGCGGTCAATACGATGCGCAGCATCATTGACGGTTTTCCGGAGAACCAGCAGAAACAAATCAGCGTACAGCTTTCAACGGTACTTACGGCCATAGTCTCCCAGCAGTTGGTTCCTGCCGTGAACGGAGAGATGGTGCCTGTCATGGAGGTCATGACGGTGACTCCGGCTGTCCGTGCCCTGATTCGGGAGAATAAAATAGATCAGATTGACGCAATCCTTTATTCTTCTCTGCGGGACGATATGGTCTCCATTGACGGAAATCTGCTGTCATTGTATAAGCAGGGCATCATTGCCGGAGATACAGCCGTAAAGTATGCCTTGAACCCGGAACTGTTGGAAAAGAAGCTGTAGGAAAGGATGGTCATGCTATGCGCAGCAATCTGACGACGCTCTGCTACATAGAAAAGGAAGACAGCTACCTGATGCTCCATCGGGTAAAAAAGGAAGAAGAGCATTCCAAGAAAGAGGACATCAACAAGGACAAGTGGATAGGCGTAGGCGGCCATTTCGAGGCAGGGGAGTCCCCGGAGGAATGCCTGCTGCGGGAAGTGAGGGAGGAGACAGGGCTCGTGCTCACCTCCTGGAAACTTCGCGGCGTCGTCACTTTCAGCACGGACACCTATGCCACGGAGTACATGTTCCTCTACACGGCGGACGGCTACGAGGGCACGCTGCAGGAGTGCGATGAGGGCATCCTGGAGTGGGTGAGGAAGACGGAAGTCTGCGGACTTCCCATCTGGGAGGGAGACAGGATTTTCTTCCGCCTTTTGACGGAAGGCGCGGATTTCTTTTCGTTAAAGCTGACCTATCAGGGCGACAGGCTCATAGAGGCCGTACTGAACGGGCAGGCTTTGAAAGTTGCCGGAATATAGACTATAGACCTATGAACTGCTATGGGCCGAAAAAAGGGCATGAGGGATTGACAATGCCCTTTTTATATGATATAAGTGTATTAAGAATATTAATACGCTTATTGTGTATGATACGGTTGCATCCCCGGAGATGCCGGAACTTGAATTTTGCCGCAACGCACAGGGCATGCTGCGTCTAGTGCGCGACGCGTTGCGCAGGAAAGGAAGAGTGGATGATTTTGTTAGACTATCGGGACAAGCGCCCCATCTATGAACAGGTGGTGGAGAAGCTGGAGCATTTAATCGTGAGCGGCGGCCTGGAGCCCCTGACCAAGATGCCCAGTGTGCGCAGCCTTGCCATGGAGCTTTCCGTGAATCCGAACACAGTCCAGCGGGCCTATGCCCAGCTGGAACAGGAAGGCTATCTGTACACTGTGTCCGGCAGAGGCAGCTTTGTGACATCGGAGAGCGAATGGCGGGAGGGCAAACAGGCCAAGATGCTGCAGGAATGGGAGAATGTCACCCGCAAGGCCAGGGAAACAGGAATCGGGAAAGAACGCCTTTTGGCCGCCCTGGAGCGGATATATGACCTTGCAGGGGCATGACGCGGCAGGGACGGGAGAGGCCCCCGGGCCGGAACCGGCTCCGGCAGACTGAACCGGAGCAGACCATATTGAACAAGGAGACTTTACATGATTGAATTTCGGAATGTGACAAAGTATTTCGATGCCATAAAGGCCGTGGACAGTGTCAGCGCAGTGATTGAGGAGGGCCATGTGTTCGGGCTCATAGGCACCAACGGCGCGGGAAAATCCACCCTGATGCGCCTGATGAGCGGCGTGCTCTCCGCAGACCAGGGCAGCGTCACCGTGGACGGGGAGAAAGTCTTCGACAATCCCGTGGTGAAAGCCAGGATTTTCTATATTTCCGACGACCAGTATTTCTTTAAGAACGGCACGCCCGGAGACATGCTGCGGCTGTACCAGACCTATTACCCTGACTTTGACAGCGCCAAATGGAATGAACTGATGGCGAAATTCGGTCTGGACAAGGGCCGCAAGGTGAACACTTTTTCCAAGGGCATGAAGAAGCAGCTTTCCGTCATCTGCGGGGTGTGCGCGGGCACAAAATATCTGCTCTGCGACGAGACCTTTGACGGGCTGGATCCTGTCATGCGCCAGGCGGTGAAGGCGGTGTTCGTCAGAGAGATAGAGGAGAGGAAGCTGACCCCGGTCATCGCCTCCCACAACCTGAGGGAGCTGGAGGATATCTGTGAGTCCGTGGGGCTCCTGCACAGGGGCGGCATCCTCTTTGAAAGGGATCTGGACGAGATGAAGCTGAACATTCACAAGATACAGTGCATCATAAAGGAAGAGGAGATGCTTCGCCGTATAAGGAACGGGCTGGAAATCCTGACCATGGACAACAGGGGAGCGCTCTATACCTTTACGGTCAGGGGACAAAGACAGCAGGTAGATGGCTTCATGGAGGAGCTTTCTCCCATTTTCTACGAGATGCTGCCCCTGTCCCTGGAGGAGATATTCATCAGTGAAACGGAGGTGAAAGGTTATGACGTCAAAGCACTTCTTCTTTAAGGTCATGAGAGAAGACCTGCGGCATAAAATCTGGATGATAGCGCTGTCCGCTCTGGGCAGCTTTCTGATGCTGATGGTGATATGGCTGGTCTGGAGGAGCAATCGGGACGAGCTGGTGGAACTGGCAGCCCGGGGGGCTTTGCTTTATGGAGTGGACGGCAGAAAATACGGAATCGAAGAGACGGTTGCCTTTTTCAGGGAGGCCGTGAGCCTGACAGGAGGGTTCCTGACCGTGGTGGGAGCAATGATAACAGGGCTGTTCGGCTTCCGCTATGTGTTCCATAAAAATATGGTAGACGCCTACCACAGCCTGCCCGTAAAGCGCGGCACTCTGTTCGCGGCCCTTTATGTGAATGGATTCCTGATCTGGCTGGTGCCCTTTGTGATATTTTATCTGCCTACGGTGGCTTTGGCCGGCGGATTCATCGTAGAACTGGGCGGGACGGGGCAGGATATAGGACTTCTGGTTCGGACGGCATTCCTTACCATGGCGGTGCTGATAACGGTCTTTTTGCTGTTGTACGGCCTGGTGCTGACGGCCGTGATGCTCAGCGGCAACATCCTGAATACACTGGTCAGCATGGTGATTCTGGGCATCGGATTCATAAGCCTGTTTGGGATTGTATATGCCTTTTTCGGCGTGTACATGGAACGGTTCTGCGATGTGAGGGACTGGAGCGCCATAGTCCATACATCGCCGCTCATAGCCGCGCCGGGGCTTCTCTACTGGAGGGCAGAGCTGGATGGGGGACTGAGTGCTTTCTGCGGAAAGGTGGCAGTGGATTTCATCCTGGCTGCCGCTCTGGGCTGCTGCGCATGGCTCCTGTACAGGAAGAGGGCCTCGGAGCTTGCGGAGCAGGGAGTCAGGAACAGAGCCGGGGCGGCCCTGATGAAGATTCCGGCGGCAATCGTGGCCGGGATGTGCGGATGGCTGCTGTTCATGCTGCTCACAGACAACCAGACATCGGCCTGGGGCATTTTCGGGCTGCTGTTCGCGGGGATACTGTGCTTTGGGGTGCTGAACATCGTTTTCAGCATGGATTTCAAGGCCTTTTTCACCCATAAGCGCCAGATGGCAGCTGTCCTGGGGGTGACGATGCTGGTGTGCCTTGCTTTTCGTTACGACTGGTTCGGCTATGAGGACTATCTGCCGGGAAAAGAAAAAATCGCGGAAATCGCGGTCTATACAGGGCAATTCAGCAATCGGTATATCTGGGAGGCAATGGAGGACTCGCCGCTTTGGAAGATGCATTATCAGGATGTGGATGCCATCTATTCCTACCTGGAGCGCGTTACAGGGGAAGAGCCGCAGAGGGACTATGTGGGCATGACTACCAAAGTGACGCTGGAGAATGGCAGAAATTATTATAGACTGTACCGCGTAGGCAGTGAGGACAAGAATCTGCTCTGGCCGCTGCTGTCCAGCGAGGAATATCTGAAATGGGCATTCTGCATCAGCAATGAGATGATACAGGACTGTGAGGAGTTCGAGCTGCAGCGGGAGGGCAGGAGAGAAAAGTTTTTGACAAAGGAATGCACGCAGGAAGCTTTTTCCGGAATCATTGAGGCCTATAACCAGGATGTGCTGGAGAATCCGGAGGGTGCGTTCCTGGGGGAGGGAAAGCGGCTGGTGTGCATGAATTTTGATATAAGGAACAGCGAGGGCACAAGCGCTATCGTCAGGATAAGCGTATATGACACCATGGAGCGCACTGTGGCGGCCATGCGGGAGGCCGGCTTTGAGGAATGGGTGTCGGAGACTGATCCGGCGTCCATCGTCAGCATGGCCCTGAATTTTAACGGCAGTTACGGAAAAGAACTGACAAAAGAGGAGAAAATCGCCATGGCAAGAGAAGTTTATGGCGTATATGGGGACGGAGGCGCCGTGGAGGATGACGGGGAGATGTCCGCCGAAAGCGCGGAAACGAGAGCGGATACATTGGCAGAATGGGTGCCGGCAGTGGAGATTACGGACCGGGCGGAGATAGAGGAATTGTGCGCGCTGATGGATTATGCGGATTCCTGCCGCAGCGATCAGATGTTCCAGGAAGGTCATGCGGAGCTTAGTTACACGGACAGGGAGGGGAATACGTGGAGCTGCTATCTTCCCAAAGGGGTGCTCCCGGAGAAATATATCCTGAGATTCGGGGATTGTTAATAAAATATTGATGAAATGTTCATATCTTCCGGCAGCTTTATGTTGAATCTGATGGACAAATCTGGTACAATATAAGTTAGGGGTTTGACAGACAGCCATAGAAAGGTATGAATAACCGTGAAGATAATCGATAAAGTATTTGGCACTCACAGTGAAAGGGAGCTGAAGCGGATCGCGCCGCTGGTGAATCAGATTGAAGCTCTGCGGCCGCAGATGATGGAACTTTCCGATGAAGAGCTGAAAGCGAAGACGCCGGAATTTAAAAAGAGGCTGGCGGAGGGGGCCACGCTGGACGATTTGCTCCCCGAGGCCTATGCTACGGTGCGGGAGGCTGCCAGACGTGTGCTGAACATGGAGCATTTCAAAGTACAGCTTATCGGAGGCATCATCCTCCATCAGGGGCGTATTGCGGAGATGCGTACCGGCGAGGGCAAGACGCTGGTCATGACGCTCCCCTCCTACCTGAATGCTCTGGAGGGCAAGGGCGTCCATGTGGTGACGGTCAATGACTACCTGGTAAAGCGTGACTCGGAGTGGATGGGGCAGGTTCATGAGTTCCTGGGCCTTTCCGTGGGCATGATCTTGAACAGCATGACCAGCGAGGAGAGGCAGAAAGCCTATCAGTGCGATATCACCTATGTGACCAACAATGAGCTGGGCTTCGACTATCTGCGCGACAATATGGTCATCTACAAGGAACAGCTGGTGCTGAGGGGACTGCACTTCTGCATTATCGACGAGGTGGACTCCGTTCTCATCGATGAGGCCAGGACGCCGCTTATCATTTCGGGACAGAGCGGGAAGTCCACAGCCCTTTACGAGATGTGCGACCTGCTGGCCCGCCGGATGCAGAGAGGCGCGGATGTGCAGGAATTGACCAAGATGGACGCCATCATGGGCGTGGTGCAGGAGGAGAGCGGGGACTTCATCGTCAATGAGAAGGACAAGGTCATCAACCTCACCGAGGCCGGCGTGAAGAAAGTGGAGGATTTCTTCCATATCCAGAACTACGCGGATCCGGAGAATCTGGAAATCCAGCACAATATCATTCTGGCTCTGCGGGCGCACAACCTGATGTTCCGGGATCAGGACTATGTGGTGAAGGACGATCAGGTGCTGATTGTGGATCAGTTCACAGGCCGCATCATGCCGGGCCGCCGTTATTCGGACGGACTGCATCAGGCCATAGAGGCAAAGGAGCATGTGAAGGTGAAGCGGGAGAGCAAGACCCTGGCCACCATCACGTTCCAGAACTTCTTTAATTTATTTGAAAAGAAATGCGGCGCTACGGGTACCGCGCTCACGGAGGAGAAAGAGTTCCGGGAAATCTACGGCATGGACGTGGTGGAGATTCCCACCAATGTGCCCGTCATCCGTGCAGACCGGCAGGACGCTGTATACAAGACCAGACAGGAGAAGCTGGGAGCCATAGTGGAGGCAGTGGAAGAGGCCCACTCAAAAGGCCAGCCAGTGCTGGTGGGCACCATCACCATCGAGGCCAGTGAGGAACTGAGCAAGATGCTGACCAGGCGGGGCATCCAGCATAAAGTACTGAACGCCAAGTTCCATGAGATGGAGGCGGAAATCGTGGCGGATGCCGGTATCCACGGCGCGGTCACCATCGCCACCAACATGGCGGGCCGTGGTACGGATATCAAGCTGGACGAGGAGTCCAGGGCAGCCGGGGGCTTAAAGATTATCGGTACAGAGCGCCATGAGTCACGGCGTATCGATAACCAGCTGCGGGGACGTTCCGGCCGTCAGGGGGATCCCGGGGAATCTAAATTCTATATTTCCTTGCAGGATGATCTGATGCGGCTGTTCGGCTCGGAACGGCTGATTGGTATGTTCAACAGGCTGGGCGTGCCGGAGGGGCAGGAGATTGAGCACAGCGCTCTGACCAATGCCATCGAGTCCGCCCAGAAGAAGATAGAGAACAATAACTTCGGTATCCGTAAGAATCTGCTGGAGTATGACAGGGTCATGAGCGAGCAGAGGGAAATCATCTATGATGAGCGTCTCAGGGTGCTGAACGGCGAGAGCATGCGGGATTTCATCTACAAGATGATTACCGATATTGTGGAGAACTGCGTGGATATCAGCATCAATGACGATGCCGGGGTGGAGGAGTGGAACTTCGGCGAGCTGAATACATTGCTGCTTCCCACCATTCCCCTGGAGCCGGTCGCTGCTCAGAGAGTGGCTGCGCCTAAGAAGAACAGCTTAAAGCAGCAGCTCAAGGAGGAGGCTGTGAAGCTCTATGAGAGCAAGGAAGCGGAGTTCCCCAATGCGGAGGCCATTAGAGAACTGGAACGCGTCATCCTGCTGAAAGTCATAGACAGGAAGTGGATGGATCATATCGACGACATGGAGCAGCTTCGTCAGGGCATCGGCCTGCAGGCCTACGGTCAGCGCGATCCCTTAGTGGAGTACAAGATGAGCGGCTACGATATGTTTGATGAGATGACCCAGAACATCAAGGAGGAGACCGTCCGGCTGCTGTTCCATATCAAGGTAGAGCAGAAAGTGGAGCGCGAGCAGGTGGCGAAAGTCACCGGCACCAACAAGGACGATACCGTGGCAAAGGCGCCCGCGAAACGCGCCAACGCCAAGGTCTATCCCAACGATCCCTGCCCCTGCGGCAGCGGCAAGAAGTACAAGCAGTGCTGCGGGCGGAAGGCGTGAGACAATTCTTTTATGGAAATGCCAAAGACAGAATTAATGTACTAAAAGTCCGAATAGACGAATTTATAGAAAGAAGGTGACGTTAAGTGGTAGAATTAGATCAGATGAAGACAGAATTACAGTCCTACGAAACTCCATTAGCGGAAGTGAGGGATTCACTTTGACCTCGCTAACAAGGAAAAGCGGATCGAAGAGTTAGAGCGGGAGATGGAGGCCCCGGGCTTCTGGGATGACCCCGACAGCTCTAACAGGAAAATGAAAGATTTAAAAGAACTGAAGAATACCGTGGACGGCTGCAACAAGCTGTCCGGCCAGTACGAAGATATCCTGACCCTGATTGAGATGGGTTATGAGGAGAACGATGCCTCTTTGATTCCCGACATCCGAAGCGAACTGGACGAGTTCATCGCCGAATTTGAGGAGCTGCGCATAAGCACCCTCCTGTCCGGCGAGTACGATGCTGACAATGCCATCCTGAAGCTCAACGCGGGGGCGGGCGGCACCGAGAGCTGCGACTGGTGCAGCATGCTATACCGCATGTACACCAGATGGGCGGAGCGCAAGGGCTTTGCCGTGGAAGTGCTGGACTTCCTGGACGGGGACGAGGCGGGCATCAAGTCGGTGACTTTCCAGGTCAACGGCACCAATGCCTACGGTTATCTGAAGTCCGAGAAAGGCGTGCACAGGCTTGTGCGGATTTCCCCTTTCAATGCCCAGGGCAAGCGCCAGACCTCTTTCGTGTCCCTGGACGTGATGCCGGATATCGAAGAAGACCTGGACGTGGAAATCGACGAAAAGGATCTGCGCATCGACACCTACCGAAGCAGCGGCGCGGGCGGACAGCACATCAACAAGACATCCTCCGCCATCCGCATCACCCATATCCCCACGGGGACGGTGGTGCAGTGCCAGAACGAGCGCAGCCAGTTCCAGAACAAGGACAAGGCCATGCAGATGCTGAAAGCCAAGCTGTTCCTGTTAAAGCAGGAGGCAAATGTGGAGAAGCTTTCCGACATCCGCGGAGAGGTGAAAGACATCGGCTGGGGGAACCAGATTCGCTCCTATGTGCTCCAGCCCTACAAGCTGGTGAAAGATCTGCGGACGGACGTGGAGACCGGCAATACCGACGCGGTGCTGGACGGCGCGCTGGACATCTTCATCAATGGGTATCTGAAGTGGATCAATGTGTCCCGGAAACAGCAATAGAAAAATCATAGTCATGAAGAGAAAATGCCCGCCTTTTATGGCGGGCATTCGTAGTTTTCATCACGCTTTTTCGATGGGATTCATCAAATCAAGAAAGAAATAGGCGTAAGTCATCTGCATATAAGGCTCCAGCCACAGGAAACCGATGCCGAAGCTTAAGATACACAGCAGCATTAAAGGCAGGAAGCCCAGTTCCAGCAAGAAAAGCCGTTTCCGGTTCCCTTTCATGAGCCGCCAGCAAAGCTGCAGGGTCTCTTTTCCGGATTTCCCGGGGAAATCCAGCATCAGGAAGAAAGACATGGCGATACCTAAGGAAATGGGGATATAAATACACAGTCCCACCGCTGTGGCGAGCAGCGCGGGCAGCGCCCATTTGCCATCCCTGGTGTTCAGGAATTGCTGGGACAGATACTGGCCCGGTCCCAGGCAGACAGTATTGCACAGGGTGACAGCGGCGGAAATCACCAGGGCCTTTTTCGAATCATTCCTGAAACCGTAGAACAGATTCCTGGTGAAAGGCTGCTGCCCGCAGGCGATGTTCAGGAAATAAAGGGCGATTCCCGCGTTCATGACGCCCAGGAGGATATTGGCTGCCAGGAGAATCGCGTCGAACAGAAAGGACACGGTCCGGGCAGCCGTCACGGAGCCGCTTATGGCATAGACGGAATTCATGGTGCTGCCGGCGATGGAATTGATGAACAGCCGGGCCATCCAGGATATCACGAAGTTCAGGAACAGAATCAGTATGGCGCCGCCGTACTTGCCTTCCAGCCTGTCCTTCGCCGTGTTCTTCAGTTCATAATTTTTCTTGTACTGTTTCATGTGTCGAGCCTCATCTCCATAGGGGAAATCATGATTTTATGCTGCTTAACAGTTCTGGCGTTAAGTGATGGTATACATTCATACCGCATAATCCAGGTTCATGCCTGCATATTTGACCCTGTCCGCGCTCTTTAAGTCCTGCTGATAAGGATTGTCTTCATTATAATACTTTATCTGGGTATGGGTGGTGCCGCCGGGCACATAGGTGCGGCCGCATTCCGGACAGACCCCGGTGTGGATGGAGACAGAGGCGGAGACCACCTTGCCATCGTTCATGGCCGCTTTCTTGTAGGCGTTGGACACATGCTCCTGCTCGTGGGCCCGCACCGCGGAGGCGGCGCTTTCCGGGGAGATATGCTGCGCGGTCTTGAAAGAGACCATTTCATCGGAGCCGTCCTGGTATTTGCGGTTCTTGCAGGTCTGGCAATCCTCCGTGGGATCTTCTATGCCGTATTTGCCTTTCTTCTCTTCTGTCTTATCATTCGGCAGGTTCCTGCCGTCAATTACCATTTTCCCATGGCCGCCTGCCGCGCCGTTTACGCCGCCGTCCGGGAATCCGCTGCCCTGTCCCGCCCGGCAGCCTGCCCCTGCGCTGCCGTAAAAAGAAAAACCTGCATCGTTTATAGGTGATATCATCATATCAACCTCCTCCTGTCAATCATCAAAGGAATAACCGTAAGTTTCTTCCATAAATACATCGAAGTCCATGCCGTACAGCTGCTGCGACACAGCGTTGACCTGATTCCGGAAGGCTTCGTTCTCCATAAGGCTGGGCAGCATGACGAAAGAATAGACAATCATCGACACCGCAGAGACCAGCCCCACACAGGAGAGGGCAATGCCGGTGACGCACGTGGTGTTCATCTTCTTTTTCGTGCGGTGGGCCAGGACGGCAAAGAGGATGCCCAGAGCCCCCAGCGGCAGGGACAAAATAATCGTACAGCTGGTAGTCATGGCCAGAAGGCCGCATATGGCGGACGCGATGGAGAAAGTCTGCCCATAGGGTCTGTGGGTAGGCTGGTTGTAGTAGCTGCTGTTGGAAGCATTGCTGTTCCATCTGTCCTGCTGTCCATTGTTTCCGTTCCAGTTGTTGTCCATGAATCAGATTCCTTTCCACGGCCTTTGCGAATGCCGCATCAATAGTTTTATTATAACACAATGCCTTTCTTTTTCCACCATTTTTTGCAAAAAAGGGAAGTTTAAAATCATAACCTCCAGGTTTGGTTTGATGATGGCGCCCGGGGCGGAGAAGATATAAAATCAGGTTGTGAGAATGACAGATTCTGTATTTACTGAGGAGAGATGAGATATGGCAAAGCTGAAAGTTGATTTTGGGAGGAAAAAGGGAAGCATAAAGCCGGTGCATGGTGTGGGGCAGCCGCCTTTTTACGGAACGGATTTCGGGATGTTACATTATCTGACAGAAGCGGGCATCCCGTTTTCGCGACTGCACGATGTGGACGGGTTCCTTGGCGGCGGCCGATACGTGGATATTCCGAATCTGTTCCGGGATTTCGACGCGGATCCGGAGAATCCGGAGTCTTATGATTTTGCGTTTACGGATTTGCTGATTTCCGAACTGGTGAAAAGCGGGACGGAGCCTTTCTTCCGTCTGGGCGTTTCCATTGAGAATGATTGTCTGCTGAGGGCTTATCGGATTCATCCGCCAAAGGATTATCTGAAGTGGGCGAAGATCTGCGAAGGGGTGATCCGCCACTATACCGAGGGCTGGGCGGATGGTTTCCATTATAAAATCCGCTACTGGGAAATCTGGAATGAGCCGGACAATTATGAAGATATCATGGAAAATCAGATGTGGCGGGGCACGAAAGAAGAATATTATGAGCTGTACGGAGTGGCATCCAGGTATCTCAAGGAGAGATTCCCTCATTTCAAGATTGGCGGATACGCCAGCTGCGGCTTTTATGCGGCAAAGGATAGCGGGAAAGCGGTGAAAGCGGCAAACTCTTCCGGCAGGACAGAATATTTTCTGGAGTTCTTCGAAGGTTTCCTTGCATATGTGAAGGCCAACCGGTGCCCCCTGGACTTCTTTTCCTGGCACACTTACGACGATGTTCCGGCCACGCTGTTCTATGCGGAATATGCCAGGAGACGGCTGGATGAAGCCGGTTTTCCGGAAACGGAACACATCTGCAATGAGTGGAACTGTGAAGTGAATCAGCGCGGCACGGCGCGCCATGCCGCTGTGACTGCGGCCATGCTGCTGGGGATGCAGGACTCTTCTCTGGACAGCGCCATGTTCTATGACGCGCGCTTCGGAGTCGGAACCTACAGCGGGCTCTTCAATCCGCTGACAGCACAGCCCTTTCCGGCCTACTATGCTTTCAAGGGTTTCCACCAGCTGTACCTTTTGGGCAGCCAGGTGGCCGTGGATTGTGACATGGAGAATGTCTATGGGGCGGCCGCGCTGGGAGAGGAAAGGGGCTGCATCATGGTTTCCAATATCTCCGGGGAGGATGTGCCCCTGGTGCTGGAGATGGGGGATTATGGGGTGACAGGATGCAAAGTGACAGACCAGGAGCGCACATGGGAGGAATGCCCTCTGCCCGGTGTGCTGTCGAAGGATATGGTTCTGTGCATTACAGTTGCGCCCTGGCGCAGGGCGTGAAAGGGAGAGGAAGATGAGGGGAGCTGCTGTTATTACGGTGATTTTGCTTTGCAAAATCGTTCAATGCATCTATACGAAGCGGATGAGCATCGACATTCACGGGAGGACGCAGTTGATGACCAGCACGGCATACCAATATTTGCTGTGCATGCTGCTGGCAGCCATGCTCCTGCCCGCCGGCCATGGGGGACTGCTGTCCCCGGAGGCGGCCGGAATTTCCTTTGTGGGAGGAATCGCCCTTTTTGGCAGCACTCTGTGCAGCCTGATGGCGGTGAAGAACGGCACGATGCTGCTGGCCACGCTGTTTGGCTCGGCGGGCCTGGTGATTCCTTCCGTGGCAGGCATTTTCCTTTTTGGCGAACCGCTGAGCATCTGGCAGTGCCTTGGAATGGCAGGCCTGATTTATGCCGCGTATCTGCTGGTGGGCTGTTCCAGACAGATTTACAATGGCTTTTCCGCAAAGAGCCTGCTGTATCTGCTGGGAGCGTTTTTGTCCAATGGAATCGTCATGCTGACGCAGAAGTTCTATGCGCTTTCTGTGCCTGAGGGCGAAGTGTCCGTATTCTCGTTTCTGGCATTTGGAACGGCATTTCTCCTGCTGGGCATGGCCGGCTTTGCCGATATCCGCAGGACAGGCAGCCGGCTGAAAGAAATCATGCCGAAGCAGCTGCTGATATACGGCGCCCTATTGTCCGCGGTGCTGTTCCTGATCAACTATCTGGCCACGGAGGCTTCCGCAATCGTTCCCTCCGTCATCCTGTTCTCTCTGGTGAACGGAGGCAGCACTGTCATCTCGGCGCTGGTGGCGGCGATTCTGTACCGGGAACCTGTCAGCAGGAAGAGCGCCCTTGGCATTGTGGTCAGCATCGCGGCATTGATTGTCATAAATACATTTTAAGGAGGAAAACATTATGGATTATGCAAAAAAGGAAAGACGGGAGGCGTGGCTGCGGCACCCGGTATTGGGGGATCCGTCCTTTGACAACTTTGAGAAAATCGGGGAAACGGTGCACGTATCCGAGGCGCCCTATGAATGGGCGGTGAACGGCTCCATATTCCGGGATCCCAAGACGGGATTCTGGTACTATTATGCCGGATTGTATCCCTATGGCTATATGTGGTCTCCGAAAGCGCCCGGAGTACAGTCCCATTTCGTCACCTACCGCTCCATGGACAAGGGAGAGAACTGGGAGTGCCTGGGGCCTGGCTTTCCGGACTTTGACTGCCATTTTCCGGGACTGGAGGGCACACAGATGTGCTTTCCGGATGTGGTGATGGATTATGACAGGGAAACAGACCGGTACTGGCTGACCTATGACTGGGGAGCCAGATATATCGACCGGGATGAAGGATGGCTGGGAAAGGACGGCGGGGCTGCTCTGGCATGGGCAAAGCGTCCGGAAGGGCCGTTCCATAAGCTGAAGAGGCCTTTCTGGAGCAATACGCTGGGGAAAGACAACCGCCATCTGGGCCGCTTCGACAGAGGATATGCCTCGTCCGTGTTTAAGCGGAAACATGATTGGATAGCCTTTGTACTGCAGGATTCGGGAGATTACTTTGGATGGGCGCTGGCCTGCAGGACTGCTTTGGATCCGGAGGGAGAATGGTCTGTGCCCAGGCTCATCCTCTCCGGGGACAGGCCGGGGTATTATCCGGCCCTTATGGAGTTCTGCTTCTGTATGGCGCCGGGGGACGGCAAGGTGTACGCGCCTGCCACTTCGGTAGCCGGGAACCGCAATTATCAGGTGGTATTCGCAGCCGACCTGGAGCAGGCGGAGTACCCTTCGGCCTGGAGCATGATACAGGAGGGCAGCATCTGGCATGCCAGACCCTTGTCGGATGAGCGGGCAGGCATCTGGGGACAGACCATACAGGGATTCATAGAAGATGACAAATTTGTAGTCATGTATGCCTCCAAGGATGAGCGGGACTATGGGACGCTGTCCGTAGCGGCCATGCCGCTGGACAAGCCTTTCCGAGACGGCTTTGCCATATCAGGCCATGTGGGAAAATCCATTGCCCCGATTCTTGCCGCTTATAGTGACTATCGGCTGAGAATGGAGATGACTTTCACAGGGACAGTGGAGATATTCCTGCGCTTTGGCGGAATCCTGGGGCCGGATGGGCATAAATCCATGGCGGTGGCCTCTGAGGAGACTTTTTTCTCCTCTCTCAGCGTGGAGCTGGAAGAAAGAGGCGGATACAGGATTCTTGCCCGGGACGAAAAGGGGAAAACAGAGACATTTTCCTGCGGCACGCTTCCGGAGACACCGAAAGCCCTGGAAGTCATGTCTTATGGGGAAAGGCTTTCTGTCAAAGTGAATGGAGAGCCTGTATGGGAAGGCGAAAGCGGAGCGGAATGCAGACCTTTAGCTGTGTGCGCACATGAATATTCTGTTCTGTCCTGTTCCCGGTTCGAGGTGGAGGGGATTCCCTGCCGCTATACTTTGCGGTACAGCGCGGAGGATGCGCTGCTGGCCGCTATGCAGCACGGCTCCTGGCAGCCTGCCGGGGGAGCCGGGTTCATATCCGGCCGCGGCTACATCGGTTCCGGGGCGCAATGCGCGAAGTGGAATATCCGGGGAGACGGTTTTCGGGTATTTGCACCTAAAACGCCGGAACTTGGCAATATGGAAATCTGGGTGGACGGATTCTTATATGGAACGGCAGACTTATGCGCAGAACAGGCTGAGCCTTCAGGAAAAGTATACGAAGTACAGGGACTGCCCGGGGATGACCGTCATCTTGTGATGCTGAAAGGGTACGAGGGACAGTCCTTTGCGGTGGATATGATTGAAGTGGAGGGAGAGCCTTTTGGGGAGAAAAGGTCATAGGGACAGGCAAAGGTTCAAAATCGTAAGCTTCAGGTTTGAATTCACAATGGCTTCTTTGGCCCGAAAACAATAAAATAAATTCGTAACAGGTAACCAGATTAGGAGGATACAGGATGAAAAAAAGAATCACAGCAGTACTGTTAGGAATGGCCCTTTTGGCATCCGTCTTCACCGGATGCGGGAACCAGAACGATGCACAGGAGGGAGCTTCCTCCGGCGGGAATTCCGGCGGGCAGGAGGAGACAGGCAGCAGCACGGACGAGGGAACAGACGATACGCCGGATGCCGGCGCGGCAGCTGACGGCGAATTGGTAGAGATTGTATGGCTGTGGCCAGGGGACGCGCCAGAGGGATTACAGGAAGTGGAAGACGCACTGAATGCGATGATGGAAAGCGACATAGGCGTCCATGTGACACTGTATCCCTGCGCGGACTGGGCGAATCAGGTCACGCTGGATGTGTCCACCGGAACCCAGGTAGACATCTGCCTGACAGTGGGCGGAGGCGTCGGCGGCAAGGTGAAGGACGGCATCATACAGCCCATGGACGATATCATTGAGCAGTACGGCCCGGACATCATTGAGGACTGCGGAGACAGCATAAAGGGCGGCTATTATAACGGACTGCTCTACGGTGTGCCGAACGCGTGGCTTTTGGGCGATGGATACGGCTTTTATGCCAACGCTGATTTGCTGGAAGAGTACGGATATGGCCCCGGAGAACCGGGAAAGAGCTATTCCCTGGAGGAGCTGGAAGAAATGATGGTCACGGTAAAGGCGGGAGAGGGGGACAGCTTCTACCCGGCATCAATCAATGGCCTGAAAGATCTGACCATGCGCTCTTTCTTTGAATTCGACCTTTTGAGCGGCGGCAGCCCTTCCACAGGCGTCCTCATATTGCGTGACGGATTTGACAATACGACGATAGAAAATCTCTATGAGACAGAAGCCTACGAGGAGTATGCCAGACGGATGTACGACTGGGCGCAGAAAGGATACATCTCCAAGGATGCGGCCACCGATACAAGCAGCGCCCTGGATCATATCCCGGCAGGCGACGGATTGGGCATCTTTTACTGGCTGGATGAACAAAATTCGACTTATGACGAAACCATGTCCGCAATCCAGGTGAATACGTATACTTATAATATGATTCCCAAATATATCACCAGCGATGTCCTGGGAAACATTCTCTGGAGCATTCCTGTCACATCTGTGAATCCCCGGAAAGCTCTGGAAGCGTTGAATTATATTTACAAGCATGACGAAGCGGCATGGCTGCTCCAGTTTGGTATCGAAGGGCGGGACTATGAAGTGATAGAGGAAACCGAAATCGATGGCAAGAAACTGCGCCGTATCAAATATCTTTCCGATAATCCAAGCGCGCTTCCATATTATCAGGGTATGGGGGTATACGGCGACAGATTCTCATGGCCGGTTGTAGGGGAGACGCTGGACATTGATTATAACCAGAAGTGCAGGGAAAGCGATGCTGGAATTCCGGACAGCAGAAGGTCTTCCGCAATGGGTTATGTCTTTGTGAAAGACAGCGTATCCTCGGAAATCGCGGCTGTGGACGCGGTCAGGGAGCAATATGAGAAGAGCGTTGCCTACGGAACCGTAGATCCGGATGTGATTCTGCCGGAATTCAGGCAGGCGCTGAAAGATGCCGGAATCGACAAGATCATCGAAGAGAACCAGCGTCAGTTCGATGAATGGCTTTCAACGCAGAATTAAAAGGCGGTACAGGAAATAGTATAATTCATGTTGCGGGGGGATGCTATGGACAAGAGGAATGTTTGGGCATCCCTCCCTCTGTAAGATGACAGGAGGTTGTGTGATTGTGCGAAATGTGATGGTCCCTGCTGCCGGAGGCAGAAAACGCCGCAGGAACAGATGGCGGAGAATCCTTCCCTTTTATATCATGGTCCTGCCGGGCCTGCTCTATTTGCTCCTGAATAACTATATCCCCATGTTCGGCATCCTGATCGCCTTTAAGGATATGAATTTCCAGAAAGGGATACTGGGAAGCCCCTGGTGCGGATTCGATAATTTCAAATTCCTTTTTTCTTCCAGCGTAGGATGGGAAATATTGCGGAATACCGTAGGATACAATATTCTTTTCCACATTGTGGGAACGGCGCTTGCGATTTTCGTCGCCATCCTGATCAATGAGATATGCAGCCAGCGCATGAAAAAGCTGTATCAGAGCCTGCTTCTGCTTCCGTATCTGATTAGCTGGGTCATTGTAAGCTATCTGGTCTATGCCTATTTTGCGGCGGATACCGGACTGGTCAATAATTCCATCTTAAAGCCTCTGGGCTTTGACGCTGTAATCTGGTATCAGAAACCGGAATACTGGCCTTTCCTGCTGGTGTTCTTCAACGTGTGGAAAGGTATCGGATACAGCATGATCGTCTATCTGTCCAGCATCGTGGGCATCAGCTCCGATTATTTTGAGGCAGCCCGGATTGACGGCGCCAGCAAATGGAAGCAGGTGCGCTATGTCACTTTGCCTTTGCTGAAGCCTACCATCATTACGCTGTCTATTCTGGCGGTCGGAGGCATCTTCCGCTCGGACTTCGGCCTCTTCTATCAGGTGCCGAGGAATAGCGGCATTCTTTACCCGGTGACCAGAACACTGGATGTATATGTGTACCAGGCGCTGCTGGAGAATGCTGATTACGGGATGTCCAGCGCGGCCAGCGTGTATCAGTCCGTGGTAGGCTTTGTCATGATTCTTTTGACCAATGCGGTCATCAGAAAGTACGAGGCGGATTCCGCGCTGTTCTAGAACCGCCAAAAGATTGATTCACCTGCGCGGAGCATATGCGCGGGCATGGAGGAGTGTGTAAGGATGAAAACAAAGGAATTTATCATAACGCAGACGCTGGCGCATTTCGTGTGCGGGCTGCTGTCGCTTCTGGCCGTTCTGCCCTTTATCCTGCTGTTCATCGCTTCCTTTACGGAGGAAGCGTGGGCCGTGACCAACGGCTATTCCTATTTTCCGGGGGAGTGGAGCCTGGAAGCCTATAAATATATTATCGTCAAATGGGGAATGATAGGACGTTCCTATCTGATGTCGCTGGCGGTTACGGCAGTGGGAGTGGCTCTGAGCCTTGTGATGACGACGCTTTTTGCTTATGCCACCAGTCAGACAGGGATTCCCGGAATGCGGATTATAAGCTTCATATTGCTGTTCACCATGCTTTTCAGCGGCGGACTGGTTTCGTATTATTATAGTTTTGTGAAATTCTATCATCTCAAGGATACATTCTGGGCCCAGGTAGTGCCGGGACTGATGGGGGCATTCAATGTCATTCTGGTGCGGAATTATTTTAAGAGCAGCATCCCTTACAGCCTGATAGAGGCTGCCAGATTGGACGGGGCCAGCGAGTTCGGCATTTACTTCCGAATCGTCATGCCCCTGAGCCAGCCTATCATCGCCACCATCGGCATGCTGGTGGGCCTGGGATACTGGAACAACTGGACCAATGGCTTCTACTTTCTGACCGGACGTAACGGCAGCAAATACTATACTCTGCAGAATGTCCTGAACAATCTGAATACCAATATTGAACTGTTGAAAAAATCCACTTCTGAGATTAATATGGGAAAGGTATTCTTTCCCGGCAACACAGTCCGCATGGCCATCGCAGTCATAGGTGTGGTGCCCGTCATGGCTCTGTACCCTTTTTTCCAGAAGTACTTCGTGAAAGGGATAACTCTGGGAGGCGTAAAGGAATAAACAGAATTGAAAGATAATATCGGAACCAAATTAAGCAAATTCTCAAGCAAAATAACCACAAAGCTGCTGTTTGTGATACTGTTTCTGGTGGTGCCGGTGAATGTGCTTGCAGTGATATTGAACAATTATGTCATCAAAAGCATGCGGGAGACCATAGATCAGTCGACAAACAGTGTGATTGAAAGCTATATCACGTTTCTGGACAATCGGATGGCCATAGCCAACTATCTGCTGCGGACCATGAAATACGAGAATGAGAGCGGCGTCGCCATGCTGAAAGAATCAGATGAGGAGTATTACAAATTATATCGGACCCGGTTCTACTGGGAGATTCAGAAGCTGATCGACTACACCGAGGGCATGGACACCTATTTCTACATTGTGAGGGACAGGGAAGATATCCTGATATGGAATGGGGAAGATGCGAAAGCGGAAAAGAGGCATCTCCAAAAGGAGTGGGAGAAAGGGTGGCATCTGAATCAGATTGGGGAGATGGAAGCTTTGTGCCTGTGGGCCGAGGTGAAAGAGGTCATCTATGGAGGCTGGATCGATTTGGATCAGATCCGCGGACAGATGGAGGAGGATATCCAGTATGAAAGCAGCTATATCACCTTTACCGAAGTCCCGGGAGAAGAAGACAAGGGCTGGATATGCGTGACCGGAAGAAGCAAAAACACGGACTTCTATGTGAATGTGTACCTGAAGGAAAGTGAAATCACGGGAAAAATCCTGGCTGCAAATGCCTATCTGATCGCGGGAACAGTCATCACTATGGCCGCGTTCTTTTTCGTACTATATCTGGCGGTATACCGTCTGCTCATAGATCCCCTGAATGTGCTGAATGCCGCGCTTGAAAAGGTGGAGGAGGGGGATCTGGATTACAGAATCGCGAAAGAAGCCTCTTCTGCGGAATACGAATATTCCTTTCTGCAGTTCAACCGCATGACAGAGCATATACGGACACTGAAAATCGAAAGTTACGAAAAAGAGCTGGAAAAGAAGCGGATGGAACTGGAGAATCTGCAGCTGCAGATACGCCCGCATTTCCTGCTGAATATCTTCCAGCTGCTGTATGCGCTGGCTAAGCGGCACGAGAACGGGGCGATTCAGGACATCATTCTCTATCTGTCGGAATATTTCCGCCATCTGTTCCGCAGCGGCAGAAACCTGGAACTGTTCGGGCGGGAACAGAAGCTGATAGAGAGTTATATCGATATGGCAAGGATCAATTTCCCTGACAGCATCGAAATCGAATATGACTATGACCCGGAGATCCGGTTTGTGCGGCTGCCGCCGCTGCTGCTCCACAATTTTGTGGAGAAGAGAAGCTCTACATTGAGTATGGGAAATATTCTCTGAAGGAAAAAGAGCAGAAAAACAGCGAAAGCACGGGAACAAGGCAGGATCCGGGCCGGATAGCGGAAGAGGTTGCGGGGTATGTCATCCGCAATCTTTCTGATTTTGAACTGAACGTGGAAAGCATCGCGAATCGTTTTCATTTCCATCCGGTGTATCTGAACCGGATTTTCCGGAAAGCCAAAAGCATCTCCATCAGCCAGTTTATCATCAATGAGCGCATGAAAATGGCGGCGATCCTGTTGAAAGAGGGGAAGTACACGGCCAATGAGGTGTCTGAAATGGTGGGCTATGCCCATTACACCAATTTTTACAATATGTTCCGGAAAACCTATAAGATATCGGTTCTGCAGTATATGGAAAAGTATCTGTAAGTTGCTGCGCCGCTCTTGCAGTTTCCCTTTATTTCCAGTATAATAAAGTGGCTGTTGGAAACGAGTGAAAGAAAGGCAAGGTTCGCAATGGATATTTTTCAGACAATCAAAGAAGAACTGAAGGTGGAGAAGTGGCAGGTGGAGGCCGCGGTGAAGCTCATAGACGAGGGCTGCACCATCCCCTTTATTTCCCGATACAGGAAAGAGGCCACAGGCTCCCTGAACGATGAGCAGCTCCGCAGCCTGGACGAGAGGCTTACCTATCTGCGCAATCTGGAGGAGAAGAAAGAGCAGGTCATAGGCAGCATCGAAGAGCAGGGGAAGCTGACGGAGGAGCTGCGGGAGAAGATTCTGGCGGCCCAGACTCTGGTAGTGGTGGAAGACCTCTACCGCCCCTACCGTCCCAAGAGGAAGACAAGAGCCAGCGTGGCCAAGGCCAAGGGACTGGACGGGCTGGCGGACTACATACTGGCCCAGCAGGCAGCGGAGCCTGTAGAGAAAGAAGCCGCAAAATATGTCACCGGGGAGGACGCGGAGGAAGAAAAGCGCGTAAAGACAGTCCAGGAGGCCATCCAGGGCGCAAAGGACATCATCGCGGAGGCCATTTCCGACAATGCGGACTACCGCAGCTATATCCGGGAGACCACCGTGGAGGAAGGCGTCGTCGTAAGTTCCGCCAAGGACGAGAAAGCCGCAAGCGTATACGAGATGTACTACGATTTCGAGGAGCCTGTGCGGAAAATGGCCGGTCACAGAGTGCTGGCGCTGAACCGCGGAGAGGCGGAAAAGGTATTGACTGTGAAAGTCAATGCGCCCGAAGAGCGCATTCTGCGGTATCTGGCAAAGCAGACCATCACTTCGGAGAATCCATACACCTCTCCGTTGCTCACGGAAGTCATTGAAGACAGCTATGAGCGGCTGATCGCTCCCGCCATCGAGCGGGAGATCCGTAATGACCTGACCGAAAAGGCAGAGGACGGCGCCATTGCTGTGTTCGGCAAGAATCTGGAGCAGCTGCTCCTGCAGCCACCTGTCGCAGGAAAGGTGGTGCTGGGCTGGGATCCCGCTTTCCGCACCGGCTGTAAGCTGGCGGTGGTGGATCCCACCGGCAAGGTGCTGGATACGAAAGTGATATATCCCACCGCTCCCCAGAATAAGGTGGAGGAGTCCAAGCGGGAGCTGAAGAAGCTGATTGCCAGGTACCATGTGGACCTGATATCCGTGGGCAACGGCACGGCTTCCAGGGAATCCGAGCAGATTATCGTGGATTTGCTGAAAGAGCTGGATCGGCCGGTGCAGTATGTCATCGTAAACGAAGCCGGCGCCAGCGTGTATTCCGCCAGCAAGCTGGCCACAGAGGAATTCCCGAACTTTGACGTGGGCCAGAGAAGCGCGGCATCCATCGCCCGCAGGCTCCAGGATCCTCTGGCGGAGCTGGTAAAAATCGATCCCAAATCCATCGGCGTGGGGCAATACCAGCATGATATGAATCAGAAAAAGCTCAGCGATGCCCTGAGCGGCGTGGTGGAGGACAGCGTGAATAAGGTAGGGGTGGACTTGAATACGGCTTCCGCCTCTCTGCTGGAATATATATCCGGAATCAACAAGACAATTGCGCGGAATATCGTAGACTATCGGGAATCCAACGGGCGTTTCACCAACAGGAGGCAGCTCCTGAAAGTGGCCAAGCTGGGGCCGAAAGCCTTTGAGCAGTGCGCGGGATTCATGCGCATCCTGGACGGCGACAATCCGCTGGATGCCACCAGCGTCCACCCGGAGTCCTATGAGGCCACGAAGAAGCTCCTGGACAAGCTGGGGCTGACCATGGAGGATGTCCGGCAGATGCAGAAGAAAGCGGCTGAGCGAGGGAACGCCGCTTCCCCGGACGGGAACAAGGCTGCGGCGGAGGGGAAGACCTCCGGAAAGGCTGCACAGACAGGGGCTGCCGGTCAGAAGAAGCAGAAAGGGAATATCCGCATCTCCAACACCAATACCGCCATGGGCAGGGCATTGGCGGCTGCCATGGGCGGTGCGGTTCCGCAGGCGGCAGGCTCCGACACGGAAGCGGGCAGGAAACAGGGCGCGGCACAGTCCGGACAGAAAGCGGCCGGTGCGGAAGCCGGTTCCAATCTGGCCAGGCGCATCCGCGACAAGAAGCAGATGGCCGAAGAACTGGGCATCGGCGAGATTACGCTGACGGATATCCTGAAAGAGCTGGAGAAGCCCGCCCGCGATCCCAGGGACGATATGCCCAAGCCTATCCTGCGCAGTGATGTGCTGGATATGAAGGACTTGAAGCCGGGCATGATTCTCAAAGGGACGGTGCGCAATGTCATCGACTTCGGCGTATTCGTGGACATAGGCGTCCATCAGGACGGACTGGTGCACATCTCCCAGATTACCAACCGCTTCATCAAGCATCCTTTAGAGGCGGTCAGCGTGGGCGATATCGTGGAGGTGCAGGTGCTGGAGGTGGACCAGGCCAGGAAACGCATCAGTTTGACTATGAAAGTCAATCAGGAGAAACAGGGATAGGTAGTTTTTTGACAGACATGACAGCGAAAAGCCCTTGGGCGGGATTGCCCGAGGGCTTTTTTTGACGAATGGAAAATGTCGCAGAGGACCCCGCTCCGCGACATTTTCATGTCTTTACGTTAGCATATTCATCTTCCCCTGTCAAGTGACGATTATGTTCTGAATTAGCCTCTCTTTTCTTTAAATATACTAGTCAAAACACTTGACCATTTTGTACACTTTAGACAGGGCTGAGCATGGCCCAATCGAAAGAGGAGGTGCCTGTATCATGGCAAGAGGAGAAAATGTGTTCCGCAGAAAGGACGGGCGGTATGAGGCCCGGTATATCAAGGGGAGACGGGCGGACGGAAAGCCGGTCTATGGCTTCTGCTACGGCAGGACATATGAGGAAGCCAAGGGAAAGGCAGACAGGGCAAGGGAAGAGATGGCATCGGCAAAAAGGCCGGACCACAGCCAGAGTCCGGATGTGGCCTGCTTCTGCGACAGCTGGCTGTCCGCCAACAGTGCCCGGCTGAAGCCCTCCAGCGCCGCGAAATACCGCATGGACATGGAGAATCACATCAAGCCCTATTTTGAAGGCAAGCTGCCCTGCGAAGTGCGGCCGGAAGAAATCGAAGGATTCACCAGGATGCTGTTGAACGGGAAAGGGCTGTCGCCCAAGACAGTCCGCAGCATATTGACCCTGCTCCGCTCTGTCCTTTCCTATATGAGAAAGCAGTCAGGGGAGAACCTGCCGGAGCTGGAAATCGCGTATCCGAAAGAAAGCAGAAAAAATGCGCGGGTGCTGGACAAAAAGGAGGAGGCCATGCTGGCGATGCTCCTGGCACAGGAAATGGACTCCTGCAAGTTCGGAGTCTATCTGGCGCTGCGCACAGGTATGCGGATCGGGGAGGTCTGTGCCCTGCGGTGGAGGGACATCTCCTTTGAATCCGCTGCCATCTCCGTCTGCCAGACTGTTCTGCGGCTCCCGCAGAAGCAGACGGATTCCGAGACTTTCCGGAAAGACGGATTCAGAACCGCGCTGGTGGTGGGCCCCCCGAAAAGCGAGAGCTCTCTGCGCGTCATCCCCCTGATGCCGGACATTGCCGCCCTGTGCGAACGGTTCCGGCCGGAGGATCCCGAGGCATTTCTCCTGACCGGGACGGCCAGGTGTATGGATCCCAGAAAGCTTCAGCGGCGTCTGAAGCGGTATCTGGAGGAATGCGGCATCCCGGAGGCCCATTTCCATACTCTGCGGCACACCTTTGCCACGCGCTGCGTGGAGGCGGGCTTCGATGTCAAGACCCTGAGCGATATTCTGGGACATTCCAACATCGGAATCACCATGAACCTCTACGTCCATCCCGATCTCGACCTGAAGCGCGAGAATATGAGCCGGCTCAAGCCCATGATTTCCCTGTAGACAGCATATACTGACTGATTTGGTCAATGAAAAAGCAATGCCAGACTGACTGACCGGCAGTCAGGGAGGCAGTCGTTTCCGCAGTCGATTCGGGGACAACAGTTTTCCCGGGCCAGGTCTGTAAGCTATTTCATCACTTTCCCTCCTACAATGTCGCAGAGCGGGGTCATTTGCGTCATTTTGGTGGGATTTTTTTGTCTCCAAAATGGGAAAAGGACGCTGTGTGATGTGGAGGATGCGAAAAGAGGGGATATTTTTTGAGTGCGATTCAGATAGGATACAGGGTGGGCAGGCTGACTGTGGAAGAGCCCACAGCGGAGAAAAAGGCCGGATATACCGTCTGGAAATGCCGCTGCGACTGCGGCGGGGAGATTGCGCTGGACACCCGCTGCCTGCAGCGGGGCACAGTGCGGGACTGCGGCTGCAGTACGGTGGTGCGTCCCGGGCAGCGTGACATATCGGGACTGCGATTCGGGAAGCTGGTGGCCCTGCGGCCCACCAAGAGGCGGGGCGGCAATGGGGACACTGTCTGGCTGTGCCGCTGCGACTGCGGCAACGAGGTGACTGCGGAGCTTGGCAGGCTGACCGGAGGCTGCCGGAAAAGCTGCGGCTGCCTGGCCCATCCGCCTCTGAAGGATTTTCAGGGAAAGCGCTTCGGGAAACTGACCGTGGTGGAATATGCAGGCAAGGAAAAAGGGATGCACAGATGGAGATGTGCCTGCGACTGCGGGAAAGAGACCGTAGTAGGGCAGAGCCTGCTCCAGACGGGCAAGACCAGAAGCTGTGGCTGTCTTCAGGCCGCTACCTACCGGGACAACCTGAAACTGATGGAGGGGACTTCCCTCACCATGCTGCAGGCCGTGAAGAGCGGACGGCTGCTCAAATCCAACACCAGCGGATACAACGGCGTGTACTATGACAAGAGGAGAAACCTGTGGGTGGCCCAGATTACGTTCCAGGGCAGGACGAAGTACCTGGGCTCTTTTGTGTGCCTGGAGGATGCAGTAAGGGCCAGGCGCGAGGGCGAACGAATATATGACGAATTTCTGGAACAAGTAGAAAAGAGCAGGACTGGAACGACTGTTTGAAAGGAGCATATTTGCACATGGATAAAGAAGACGAACATGTGATAAAATTTGAGCTGCTTGGGACGTTCTCCTGCGGCAGTACGGAAGAGGCGCGAGCCAAAAACAGCGCACTTATCGGCAGAACCGGCAGAAAAGTGCTGTCCTTTCTGCAGTATCTGATTGTGAACCACACAAGGCACATTTCCTCCGACGAGCTCATCCGGCAGTTCTGGACAGAAAACAGCAGCAATCCGGCTAATTCCCTGAAGAACATGATATTCAAAATCAGGAGCCTGTTGAAGGAGATATGTCCGGGACAGGAGAACCTTCTCGTGACGAGACAGGGCTGCTATACCTGGAACTCGGCTGCCGGTCTGCGGTTGGATGTGGAGGAGTTCTCGCAGCTTTGCCAAAAGGCAAGAGGGCTATCGGGAGAAGAGTATATGGAGACGCTCCTGAAAGCCATGTCCCTGTACAGGGGAGGATTTCTGTCTGGCAACGATGATGACTGGACAGTCCCTCTGCGGCGCTATTACCAGATACTGTATTTGGACGCCTGCAAGCTTTTGCTGCCGCTGCTCCAGAAAAAGCAGCGCTGGACGGAGATGATAGGCATTTGCGAGCAGGCCGCCGAGGAGGATTTCAGTGAGGACATCTTTATGGTCTGTCAGATGCAGGCCTTGATTTCCATGGGGCATCCGGAGAGGGCACTGGAGGTTTATGAGGATTTCCGCAAGACCCTGTGGGAGGAACTCGGAGTGGAGCCTGCGGAACAGGTGGAGCAGGCCTATCTGCTGGCCAAAGGCATGTGCCAGAACCGCATGCACGACCGCGATATCCTGGCTCTCGTGACGGAGGGCGGGGAGGAGGAAGGCAGCGCGTTCCTCTGCACATTCTCCGTATTCCGCAGCATCGTGGCCCTGGAACGGCGGCATTTGGCGCGTTCCGGAAGCGAGTCCTCCATTGTGATTGTCCGACTGGACAGTGGAGCGGTGCCTGCCACGGATGCCAGGCGCCTGGAGCGCGTCTTTCTGGAGGGGCTGCGGACGGCAGACCCGGTGGCCAGACTGGACGCGGCATCCTATATCCTCCTGCTGACCGGGGCCAGCGTGGAGAACGCTCAGGCTGCTGTCAGCAGGATGGATCGCATGTTCCATAAGACCTATACTCATTCCAGAGCGAACATCTCTTACAAGATATTCGCTCTGCGGTCCGTGTCTGCGAAATGGAGGAGCAAAAAGCAGTGATAAAAAAGGAGTCCCCTGGAAATCGCTGTCGGAGATTTGGAAGAAATAACCGGCAGATAACCTCAGGCTTTTATAGTGGCCATATGAGGGAAAGGAAGAGGTGGCTGCGATATGAAGCTTAGTAATAAGATGCTTCCCTGCCAGAGCCGGGAGGCGGTAGTGACAGTACTGTCCTACCACAATGGCATAATAGAGGGCTACCTGCAGCATCCAAGGCTGGATAAAAGAGAAAAGGTATGCAGCCTGTCGCAGATAGTGCTGCTCCTGAACAGCCTGCTGGATTTGGAGGACTCTCTGGGCAGCCCGCTGCCCCTGGTGCATCGGGACTGTGACTGCCTGGAGAGCATCGCTGTCTTCAGGGTACAGATACTCTTCCGGGAGCATTATACCTGGCAGGGGAGACTGGTCTGGCAGGATAAAGCGAAAGAAACCGTATTCCACAGCTGCATAGAGCTGATGCAGCTGATTGATGAGATTCTGGGAGAATGAAAGGGAGGATGAGGCATATGAAACTCCATAATCACATGAAAACAGGCAGGAAGATCCGGCGATGCCTGAGCGTGCTGCTCGTGCTGTGCATTTTGTTCACCAGCGGCTCGCCGAACCTGGCCTCTGCGGCGGACACAGAAGGGCACCGGCACGATGAGAGCTGTTATGAGGACAGATTGGTCTGCGAGAAAGAGGAGCATACAGCGGATTGCTATGAAGAAAGGCAGACGCTTATCTGCATGAATCAGGGAGAGGACGGCCATGTACATGATGACGGCTGCTATGAGACGGAGCGCGTGCTGCTCTGCGATTTGGAGGAGCATGTGTCGGAACGCTATGAAAGGGTGCTGGTGTGCGGCAAGGCCGATGGGAACATGGTAAGCGATACTGCCGCGCCTGTGGGCCGGCCTGATATGGAGACAGATGTCAGTATGGAATCTTCTGCCGGGGAAGCAGATTCGGCTCTGGAAGAGGACTCTGGCTCAGAGGGGGATTCCGGTGCGGAAGAGGGCTCCGGCCAGGCTCCGGAAGAGAATCCTGAGCCGGAGGAAAAGCCTGGCCAGGCTCCGGAAGAAGATTCCGGCATGGATTCCGATGACGGTAGTGAGCTGCCAGACCTTTCCGGGGCAGACGCGAATCAGCCGCCTGAAACGGACGAGTGGAAGCTGATTTGTGACAAGGAGCATGCCCACACTGAGGATTGTTACCAGAAGCTGTATTGCGGAATGATAGAACATACACATACCGGAGAATGCTATGACGAGAATGATGCTGCAATATGTGAAATGGAAGAGCATGAACACGCGGATTTATGTCTTCTTCCTATAGAAGACCAGCAGAAAATCGAGGCGCTCAATGAACAGATTGCCGCCCTGCCTGGCCTGGAAGCATTGGAAGAAATGCGGACGGGATATGAGGCCGGGGAAGTATCTGCGGACGAATATGCCGCTTTCCTTGCCGGGCTGAAGGCACAGGCGGATACTGCGTATGAAGCGTATATGGCTTTGGACGAAGAGCTGCGCCGGTACGTAGCAGGCACAGAAAGCCTGCTGGAATTGATGGCAGCTCTGGAGACGGCAGCGGACGGACAGGATAAAGAGGACGAAGCGGAAGCGTTCGAAGGAGAATACAGAGACGACAAAGTGATAGTCAATGTGACGGCAGAACCGGGTGTCATTCCGAAAGGAGCCGAATTGTCCGTCAGGGAAGTGGCGCAGCAGGATACAGAGGCAATCGGAAGGAATCTTGCGTCAGACCAGGCCGGAACGGCGGAAGCAGAGGAGCTGAATGGAAAATATGAAGAAGTCCGGAAAGAACTGGAGGCTTCTGTGGCAGAGGATGACACAAAAGAAATAGCAGGTTTCCTGGCATATGACATCAGTTTTCTGGCGACGGACGAAAACGGGGAGAAGAAAGAAATCGAACCTGAAGGAAACGTATCCGTGAGCATGGACTTCGTGGAGGCGTACCTTCCGGAAGGGCTTGCGGAAGGCGAAGAGGTACAGATAGACAGCATCGATGTAGTCCATATGAAAGAAGTCATCGATGTGGACACCGGCGAGGCTGTTCTAAAGGCTGAAGTGCTGGAAAGCGCGGAAGTCGTTGCCACCGATGACGCGGAACTGGAGAAAGCGGAGTTTGTCGTTGACAGCTTTTCGATTTTCACGATTTCCTGGACGGCCATGAGCGTCAGGGATGTGGCGGAAGCAGGCAATCCCATGTTTAAGATTACGTGGACGACCATGAGTGTATATAATTCATCGGAGCCTGCCAAGCCGTCAACCCCGGTGACATTGGAGCTGGGCGCATTCTGCGTAGACGCCGCCGGACGGCAGTTGGATCTGGGCGGGAAAGCGATCGGCGATATAACGATAACGGGAGCGGAAAGCAATAATAGTAATCGAGGACAATTGAGTTTAGCGGCATTGGCACCTTACTTTTCAGAGTATACCCTGGATAAGATTGTGCTGGGCGATTCCGGCACTCAGGAAATGAGCGGCAATCAGATAGGAACAATACTTGCCTTAAATAATAAGGACGCTGCCGGCAACTGGGAGAAAGTGTTACGCTGGAAGCCGGGAAACTGGGCTGGGGGAGTATGGAATGAGAATTCGGATGCAAAAAATAACAAGTGGGATTGGGGAATCAGGACCATATACTTCGTATATAAGCAAATCGAGCCGCCGTCGATTCCCACGGATCCGGAGACGGAGAAAGTGCCAGAACATGAAAAATACATCAAATATAATGGCAAGAACGACTATACCCTGACATTGAATGTCACCGGAGAGAAAGAGGTGCAGGATATAGACATCCTGCTGATAGTAGACACTTCGCACAGCATGATAAACTTAAGCGGCGTCAGTGATGAAGGACAGAGATACAATATTGTCAATAATGCTTTGCAGAAGCTGAACGAAGACCTAAAAGGCGTCGCGGCAGATAACGATCAGCTGAATATCAATGTGGGAATCGTGACCTTCGATGGCGGAGCAGGAGGAGGACGTGACAGGGAGACCAATGGGCTGGCGGATGTAAGAGACTGGTATTATCTGGGAAGTGACAACACGCCGGACGCACGGGTGGAAGCACAGTGGAAAACCATATCCGGAACAGACGGATTTGACTTTCAGCTGACGCGGAATATGATTGAAGAGAGAAAGGGGAGCACGAACTGGCAGGCAGCATTTCGGACCAGCCAGGAAATGCTGGCGAACCGTCCCGCATCGAGTCGGAAATATGTGATATTTTTGACAGACGGAGATCCTACGACCAGGTATGCCTCAGGCAGCAGTACGATTACGGTAGGCTCCGGATGCGCCACGCATAATTTAAATGAGGGGAAATACGGCGATCCCTATGATTACAACTTTGACGCTGCCGTAAATGAATGGCAGATGTCGCCGGCATTACAGTCGGCAGCTCAGGTTTTCGTCATAGCTGTGCTTGACGAAGGGAAAGTACAGTCAGATGAAGCCACCGGAGCGATTGACACAATATGCGGTAATCTGGCTGCGTCCATTGGGGCGACAAAGTACTCCGGACAGAATCCGGACAAATTGAATGAAATATTCGGTGATATCGTAAATCAGATTCAATACTCGTCTTTTAAGGATGTGGAAATTCATGACACGTTAAGCGAATACGTGGAATTTCTGGAAGAGACACCTACATTTACGGTGACTTATCATTCCGAAGCGGAGCCTGAACCGAAGCCTTTGGTGGATGAAAATGGCGCTCCATTATATAAAGTGGAATATGACACAGAGGCAAAGACCGTTGTGCTGAAAGTATTGAATGGCGGCGAACTGGAGGATGGGGTCACATACAGCATCAGCTTCCGCGTGAAACCTACGGAAAAAGCGGTGAGGGAGTATATCCAATCAGGATATCCGCATGAGGGAGAACCTTCCACCGATGCGCCGGACAACGACACGAGTTCAGAGAAACCGGGATTTCACTCCAACTGTGAAGAAAGGGCAAAGGTATATTATAACTACAATGAAAACGGCGTAAAGACGACGACTTATCTGCAGCCCGTCGTACAGGTAGATCATTCCGGGGATGACGAGATAGGAATCACGAAAGAAATGGGCGCCGCAGATCAGAACGGATACCCGATTACCATTCAGATAAAGTGCGGGAAGATTGAGAACAACATACTTGCAGGCTCCACAGGGGCCGGCTGGACAGTGACCGATGACATGGCGCCGTATACACATTTCATTTCTTTTAAAGAGTGTACGCTGAATGGCCATCAGCTGACCCTGGCACAGGACGGAAGCCTTGTGACAGAGGATGAAAAGGGAACATTGACTACAGTAGCGACTTACTGGCCGGGAAGAGATGTGGATGTGTCGGAAGAGGATACGCCGGAAATGCTGTCAATGGCATCAAGAGGAATCATAGGCTCGGGAATGGAGCCTTCCCCGGAAGGGGATGCCACAGGGAGGATAATCTGGTATCTGAACCCTGAACTGGCGGATGTGGTGATTGACGGGGATGGAAATGGCTACTGCAGCTATTCGCTGACTTACTATGTGCACTTTTCGGACAGCGGGGAGACAGAAGTCAGGAACACCAATTCCACGACTTATATCGAGATACCGGGTGACAACGATAGCAGCAAGTATCTGTATCCTGAGAAGATGCCGTTTTTCGTGAATATCGTCGGCAATAAGAAGAGCGCGGTCAATGATGGAGATTCCATGCAGGGAGCTGTATTCAGCGTATATCGGGACGCGGAAAAGACGAGGCCCATTGCTCAGAATGTAAGAGCAGAGGCGGATGGACACTTTGCGTTCCAGCTGGGCCAGAGCGATTTCGTCAGCACGGATCTTCAGGATGGCCGGATAACGGTATACCTGGAAGAGACAGAGGCTCCGGCGGGATACGAACGGGACGAAGCGCTGCATCCTCTTACAGTGCAGGTGGCGGATATCACATATTTACCAGCAGACGGGCAGGAGAAAGCGAATCCCGGAATATGGGATATGCTGGGTGACCAAAAGTGGGGTTCTGTCGCCGCGGACAGCGTGGCCATGGATGTGCTGCATGACCCTCACGGAATCAGCCCGGATTTTCTGGATATCACTTCCGATTCCGGGAAAATCCGACTGGAATACTACAACACGAAGCCCTGGAAACTGCTGAAGACGAGTGCATCGAACCATGACAACGTTTTGGCGGGAGCGGAATTCGCCCTGTACAGGATATCGGAAGACGGCGGCGAACCAGTGCTGGCCTACACAGGAATCTCTGATGCCGGCGGATATATAGACAGCTGGAAATCATTGGAAAGCGGAGAGCAGGTGTCGTCAGCGCTCCTGGCCGCAGGTGATTATGAGCTGCGGGAGACGAAGGCTCCCGGCGGGTATGCGGTAAGCGAAGAAATCTGGCTTGTTAAGGTTTCGCAGCAGGGAAAGGTCAGCATTTCCGTGAAAGGCGGGGCATCGGTACCCGGAGAGGACGGAAGCTATCCTTTTAGAGATGAAGTCCTGTACAGCCTTCCATCCACAGGAGGCATTGGAATCTATTGGTATCTGGTCAGCGGTACGCTGCTGATGCTGGCATCGGTGCTGACCTTATATAGATGCAAAAGAAAGAGCGAGGGGGAGGTGTTGCGGAATTGAGAGAATGAGGTTCTTCTGTACCATCATTTCTTTTGAGGAACGGACGGACAGGAGCGGCACAGCTGCAGCGAAACGTGCCTCTCCTGAGCCGGAGGCCTGATTCGTCAGGCAGAGCAAGGGTAACCGAAACAAAACGCAAAATGCAAAGCAGAAAGGAAAAAGTATGAAAAAGATGAAGAAGTTTTTAGCCATGCTGCTGGCTGCAGTCATGGTCATGGGGATGTCGGTGACGGCATTGGCGACGGAAGAGGGGGAAGAGGCTCCGGATGCGAACTCAAGTCCCGCGGCAGCAAGCACCCAAACCAATGTAGTGAACGGGTATCCTTCAGAGGATGACCATACTACAGTGACGATTACAGGGCTGGAAGGCCTTCAGGACGGTACTGTAGTGACCTTGTATAAGATTGCCGAGGCCCTCTATGCTGGCAACGGCTTTGACCGTTATGAGTTTGCGGAGGGTACAGGTGTAACAGTGGAAAATGCACAAGCTGGCCTTACGGCTACACAGATTACTGCAATCGTGAACGGCTTGAAAGCAGCCCCTGCGACTGTGACGCCATACAAAACATATACCACGGCTGGTGGGACAACGCAAGGAACGATAAATACTGCTGAGAAGACTTATACATGTGATGTAGAAGCCGGCGTTTATATCGCCATTGTCACAGGCGCTAAGAATGCAATCTATAATCCGATTCTTTTGACCGCCACATATGATGCAGAGGGAAAACTGGCAGGCGGCACCATAGATGCGGGAAGCAAGTATCTGTTTGGCTCTACGGCAGTTGCGAAGAGCATGACGCCCGACATTGACAAGACGGTAACAGGCGGAGAGGCTGATAAGATGAAAAACGGCTCTGAGGAAGAGGACGTCATCACAGCGTCTTTAGGCACCAGGCTGACATATACCCTGACTCCGACTATGCCGGAATACCCGGTCAATTCCGTAAATAAAGCGCTTTTCATATCAGATAGCATGAGCAAAGGATTAACTTTCCTGCCGGATACGCTGAAAGTCACAGTGAACGGAACGGAATATAAGGCGGATGCTGCCGGATGGTTGAAAAAGGCGGATACCGACAGCCAGGATGCTTCCATCGGAAAAATCAAGATTACACCAGCGACAGAGAACAGTGGCGCCAAGTTCGTCATCAACCTGAAATACGAAAAGCTGAGAACTGGAAATGAGGATGGCTCGGTTTATACGCCTGTAGTGACCTATGATGCGGTAATCAATGAAAACGCGGTTTATAAAAATGATAATGAGGCTTCCCTGGTATATTCCACAGATCCCAGTACCACACCTGAGTGGGATGAGAATACCGTGACTCCTCCTACAGGGGAAGGATATGACCATCAGGAAGATACGGAAACAGTTTACACCTATGAGCTGGCATTCCATAAGATTGGTGTGGATACGGATGCTGACAAGCTGAAAGATGCGGTTTTTGGAATCTATTCCGATGCAGAATGTACAGAACTTGTCGATGTGGTAAAGACAAATGCGGAAGGATACGCGGTATCCAGCCAGGTTGGAAAGGGAGATTACTATATCAAAGAGATTCAGGCGCCTGCAGGATATAGCCTCAATGACAGGGTATATAAGGTGACAGCGCAGTGGAGCACTTCAGAGACGACATTTATTGTAACGGATGTAAAAAGAGTATATACGGCTAATGTTTCCGAGGCAATCAGCTCGGTTCAGGTCGGCTGGCTGAGCGCTGAAAATGTATTCTATGGAATGGATATAACGGATACGACAGGCTTGACCGCAGCCTATATTAAGAGCGAGACAATGACGACAGACACGAATAAGGGAACAGTGGAGAACGAAGGGAAAGGGACAGTGACCGAGATAGTCGAAATCGGTGAAGATGGTACAGAAAAGCCAGTGACCGATATCCCCAATACTAAACTTGCCTCCCTTCCTTCCACCGGCGGCATCGGTACCACGATTTTCACCATCGGCGGATGTGCCGTCATGATCATCGCTGCAGCCCTTTTCTTCGCTACACGCAGAAAGGCTGAGAAATAAGCGATAGTTAGCATGTCTGTGCCATAGGCGGATCACAGCCGCCTGAAAGCATCAATTTTGCCAGAAAATCTGTAATGCCGGGGCGGCATGCCCGTCCCGGCACAATGAAACTTTCCGCGGGAGAGCTGCGCAGGAGCAGAACCGGAGAGGTCAACCATAGTCCCGGTACAACCGGGAAAATACAACAACAAGGAGAGCCCGGATGAAGAACATGCTGACTAAGTTCATATTTTCACTGCTGTTCCTGGCCGGTCTGTCCCTGTTGCTGTATCCTTTTGTCTCCAATAAATGGAACGACTACCGCCAGGGAGAACTGATTTCCGTTTATGAAGAGACGGTATCCCGGCAAAGCATGACGGGAGCTATCGACTACGAGAAAGAATGGGAGAGGGCGGAGCAGTACAATGATTCGCTGAAGCCATATATCCTCCCGGATTCTTTCGCCGCTGCGGCAGACACAGAGGAGCCGGACGGGGAATATATGGCCTGCCTGAACCTGACAGGAGATGGCATGATGGGATATGTGGAGGTGCCGAAAATAGGTGTAAAGCTTCCTGTCTATCACACGACAGATGCCTCCGTGCTTCAGGTGGCGGCAGGCCATCTGGCGGGGAGCTCTCTTCCGGTGGGAGGGGCTGGGAATCATGCGGTCATCTCCGCTCACAGAGGACTGCCCAGTGCGGCATTGTTCACGGATTTGGATCAGCTGCAGGAGGGAGATGTATTTTTTCTGTATATTCTGGATGAGGCGCTCTGTTATCAGGTGGATCGGATATCTGTGGTAGAGCCTGAGGACACGGCTGATCTGATGGCTGTGGACGACATGGATTTGGTGACGCTGCTGACATGTACGCCTTATGGCGTGAACAGCCATCGGCTGTTGGTCAGGGGGGAGCGTGTTGACTACGAAGAGCTGGAGGATCAGGTGATGAACCTGGCACATTTTTCCGGGCCCAGCCTGCGCACGAACTATGGGCTCTGGGCGGTGATAGGGCTGGCAGTGACAGGTATGTTCATTTTTGCTATGTATCTCTATGACGAGAGACGGAAAAAGGTTCCCGGGAAAGGCGCTATGAAATCAAGAAAGGCTTCTAAGCCGGAGACAGCGAAAGAATCCGGGCATATGCAGGACCGGGAGAGCCAGGCGGGGAATGGGGCAGCAAAGAGTATTGACACCGAAGCACCGGAAAATCCGGCGGTGAAGGAATGGCGTGACGATTGGCCGGAAGGGGAACCGGAGGGCTGGCGCGATGACTGGCCGGAGGAGAGAAATGAAACGGAAACTGATTAACCTACTGTTCGCACTGATATTCCTGATAGGCTTCGGCATTTTCGCATACCCGGCTGTGTCTGACCAATGGAATGCCTATAGACAGAGCAAACTGATATCCACCTACGAAGAGGTGATGTCAGAACTGGAGCCGGAGGACTACAGCAGAGAATGGGGAACGGCCCGCGCGTTCAACGACGCCATCGCTCAGAACGATTTCACCGGCGATGCTTTCGGCAGCGGAGATACAGACATAGAGGACACGGAATATTGGAAAGTCCTGAACGCTGCAGAAAACGGAGTCATGGGCTATCTGTCCATCCCCAAGATAGATGTCCGCCTGTCCGTTTACCATGGCACCGCAGACGATATCCTCCAGACCGGCATCGGACATGTGAGCGGCACGAAGCTGCCCATAGGCGGGGATGGCACCCACAGTGTGCTGGCGGCCCACAGAGGCCTGCCCAGCGCGAAGCTGTTCACGGATTTAGATCAGATGGAGCCGGGAGACCGGTTCTACATCCACATATTAGATGAAGTGTTCGCCTATGAGGTGGATCAGATTCTACCTATGATAGACAAGGATGACCTGGACACTCTCACCGGCGCCATGCAGGTAGTACCGGGAGAGGATTATGTGACGCTGCTGACCTGTACGCCCTATGGCGTCAACTCCCACAGACTGCTGGTCAGAGGGAGCCGCACGGCATACAACGGCGAGGAAGAAGCGGAGGAGAAGACCCCGGTGGGGAATATGGTAGAGTCCGTCCAGAGCTACTATATGCTCTATCTGGTACTGATACTGGCCATGATTCTATTGATGGGCATCTTCATCATGGCAGGAAAAGGAGCAGGAAAGAAGAAAGACTCGAAACGAGGGAGGGATGAACATGCGCGTGATAAAAAGGAAGGGAAATAGGATTCTGACGGCCATCGGCGCGGCGTGTCTGGCTCTGACAGCCATCCTGTGCAATGTGCCCCGGGCGCAGGCTGCCGTACAGGTGGACATGGCGCAGACAGGCACTTTGGCCCTGAAGCTGCCGGAGGACGAAGGTTCCGCGGACATGGTCATGGACATGGCGCGAATCAAAGGGGCTGACGGCACAGCCAACGGAGAACTGGACGTACATGCATGGAAAGTGGCGGATATGCTGGAGACCGGCAGATATGAGCTTTCGGGCGAGTTCGAAGGGCTGGGCATAGAGGGCGACGCATGGAGGGAGATGTCCCTATCGGAGGAGGGCTGGAAGAATCTGGCCGCAGCCGCGATGGACCTGGTCTATGAGCCGGACGAGGACGGGAAGCCTGTAGGCGAGCCTAAGATACCTGCCGCATATGACAAGGCGGTTCATGTGGCTGAGGACGGGACCATAGCGGAACCGGAGACGTTGGCCGGGATGGAACTGGGACTGTATCTTGTGACGGTGGATACAGCCAAGAGCCCTAAATATACGTATACGTTCACGCCCATGATAGTGTCACTGCCCTGGTCCTTGTACCAATACGAGGGTGCTTCCGGGGATGATGCCTGGCAGTATGCGAGGGAGGCGTTTTTAAAGCCTGCGCAGGAGCCCCGCTACGGCAGTATAAGGATTATCAAGGAACTGACAGACTACAATGCCTCTCAGGGCGATGTGACATTCGTATTCGATGTGGTTGCCAGGGAAAGCGGAGAGGAAGACACAGAAATCGTCTACAGCAATGTAGTCTCCCTGACTTTCTCGGAAGTGGGCGTCAAAGAAGCCGTCCTGGAGCACATTCCGGCGGAGTCAGTGGTGACTGTCACGGAGGTATACAGCGGCGCAAACTGTGAACTGACAGTGTCCGACGATGAGAGCAAAACGGTGATAGCGGACGGTGAAGACGGAAATCCGGTGACATTCTATTTTGAAAATCGTTATGACGAGGATGCCAGGAGCGGTTACGGCATAGAGAACCGGTTCCGCTATGACACAGAGCGGAATACTTACCAATGGACCACGGACCGGCCCGGTATCGGGGGCGGGACAGCGGACGGAGACAAAGCAGAGGCCGGAGAGTAGGAGGTGGCAGGAATGAAACGGACTAGGAAGACAATAGGTACGGCTGCCATTGCGCTGGCGCTTGTGGCAGGGGCTTCCGCCGGCAGCGCGAAAGCCTATTTCACCACATTCGCTGCGGCGAAGGGCGGCCATCAGATTACGGTGGACACAAAGTCCCAGATTACGGAGCAGTTCTCCGACTGGACGAAGCATATCCGGCTGGCCAACACGGGAACGGCAGAGTGCTATGTCCGGGTGAAAGTATTTGCCGGCAGCACCTATCAGGTGGAATATGCCGGAAGCGCAGGATGGCATGACGGCGGTGACGGATACTGGTATTATGATGAAATCCTCCCGGTGGGAGGAAGCACGGGACAGCTGGATGTGAAGATTACGCTGCCCACTGTGACGGTGGAGAATCCGGCCATGGAGACTCCGCCGCCATATACAGAGGATTTCAATGTAGTAGTGATTCAGGAATGTACGGCGGTATTGTATACAGAGGACGGCGCTCCCTATGCGGACTGGGATGCCAGGCTGGTTACCAATGGAGACAGCTATGGATGGGAAGGAGACGAGGCAGATGAGTGACAAGAGGAAGAAAAGAAAACCCGGCTTCGTTTCCGGGACAGCAGTCCTGTTTGCGCTGGCCATAGCGCTGCTGTCTTTCAGCGCCATAGGCAGTACCCGCGCGGCGCTGACCTTCTACTCGGAGACTTACACTGCCCAGATTGACGTCCAGAGCATCGGCGTGTCCCTGCTGGAAAATGGCAAGATAGTGGGCTACCGGGACTATACCCATGCGGATAATATATGGAACCAGGCATCCGGCGAGCTGCTGGTCCTTCCTGAGGGCGAGGAGTGGCAGATAGGGAAGACCTACCCGGAAGCTTTAAGCGTCAGGAACAGCGGCTCCATTGACGAGTATGTGCGGGTGAAGGTGTACAAATACTGGGTGGATAAGGATGGGAACAAGCTCACGCATCTGTCGCCTGCCATGATAGACCTGCATCTGACGAACGACCATTGGATTGTGGACGACAGGGCGACTACCGCCAGGATGGGGGAAGGCGACCCCAGGGACGGCGAGACGATTGTGCTGTACTATGACAGCCCGCTGCCGGCAGCCGGTGAGGGCGGGGTCTTCCATGAGACGGAAGCCTTCATAGATTCCGTGACCATAAAGAGCGATGTGGTGACGAAGGTGACGGAGACGCGCTCCACGGATGCCGACGGATGGACGACGGTCCGCACGGTCTATGACTATGACGGAGCCTCTTTTGTGGTGGAGGCCGAGGTGGACGCGGTACAGACCCACAATGCCCGGGATGCCATCAAGAGCGCATGGGGCGTGGATGTGGAAGTGGCCGGGGACGGGACATTGCGGCTGAGATGAGAAAGATTGGCTGCCGCCCGGACGAAGCCCGGAACTGAATAGGCGGCCGGGATAGAAGATAGATGCCTGCGCGGCAGGCGGATGGGAGTTGACAGGATGAAGAAGAAATGGATGGGACTGTTGCTTGCCTGTTCCATGGTACTGGGGGACAGCGCGATGGTTCGCGCGGAGGATTATAAGGGAGAAGCGGGCTGGGCGGTAGATTTCACAGGCAGCAGGATGGAGAGCAATTTCAATACCTCCGACATCAATGACGCCATATATGACCTGCAGCCGGGAGACAGCATCGACATTACGGTGGCCTTGAAGAACACGGCGGGGAAGGAAGCCGACTGGTGGATGGCCAACAAGGTGCTGCAGTCCCTGGAGGACAGCCAGAAGGTGGCGTCCAGCGGCGGCTATACCTATGTCCTGACCTACCAGCCTCCCCGGGGGAATCTGGAGACGCTCTACAGCAGCGACACGGTAGGAGGCGAGCGGACGGAAGACATCGACGTGGGCGAAGGCCTGCACGAGGCGACGGAGTCTCTGAGCGAATATTTCTATCTGGACACCCTGGGGGTCGGGGAGCAGGGAATCATCTCCCTGAAGGTGGTTCTGGATGGGGAGACCCAGGGGAACACGTATCAGGACACGCTGGCCAATCTGACGCTGAACTTCGCGGTGGAGGAGCGCAGGACCCCGGTGCCTGTAAATGATGAAAATGACCCGGAGGAGCCGACATCTGTAAGACGGCCTCCGAAGACCAGCGATGACAGCAGCCTGATGCTGTATGTGGGGATTTCGCTAAGCTCCGGCCTGGCGCTTCTGATTCTTGCGTTATACAGCCTGTATCAGTCCAAAAAGAAAGAGAGGGGGGAGCGGAAAGATGAAGAAAGCAATTAGATTTTTTTCTGTTCTGTCGGCCGTTTTCCTGATGCTCTCTGCCTCGATGGCCTGTCTGGCAGCGGAGATGAGCGGCTATACCTATACCGTGACCATCAGCGCGGGGAATCAGGGAAGCTTAAGTACGGCGGACGGCATATCCATATCCGTGGAAGGCGGAGGGGACTATGCCATCAATCTGGAGGACGGCGGGAAGCTGGTGAGGATTACGGGGCTGACGGCAGCCAACCATGTCCGTTTCCTGAACAGCGCCGCGTCCGTGGCGGAGGACAGCAAGTATTATGTCAAGGGCATCCGCATGGGAGGCCGTGACGACAGTCTGAATCTGGCCTACTTCCAGGTGGAGCGGGATCAGGACTATGTGGTGGCATACGGAATCCGGGGCAATATGGTACAGTATACCGTCAATTATGAGGATGCGGCAGGGAACCGGCTGTATCCGCCGCAGATTTATTACGGAAATGTTGGCGACAGGCCTGTAATCGCCTATCTGTATGTGGAGGGATACCAGCCCCAGGCTTATAACCTGACCAGGACTCTGCAGAGCGATGCTGGCAAGAATGTGTTCACGTTCGTATATACGCCTATTGCGACGACTGCTCCGGGGCCTGCAGGCGGAGGCGCTGCAGGAGGCGCACCGGGCGGTGAGGCGCCTGGAGACGCAGCAGTGCCTGGAGCCGGGGCAGCTCCCGCAGGAGGCGGTGCGGCGGCACCTGGCGGCGATGCCGGGATAGCGCCTGTGGAGGATGAGGTTCCCCCGGAGGATTTGGACGATGACGATATGCCTTTGGCAGGAAATGAGACCGAGCCCGGTGAGCCGGAAGATGTCATCGATTTGGATGAGGAGGATATGCCTCTGGCAAATTTCGAGTCCGGGAACGACGGCACGGTGGCCCGGGCCAATGGCAGGCTGCTGAAGTATATGTGGTTTGCCGTGGGAATCGGGCTGGTGGCTGTCATCGCGCTGGTGGCAGGCGCATATACGTATCGGAAAATGAAGAAAGCTGAAAGCGTAAAATCCGAGAAGAAAGACTGAGGTGCGCAGATTTGGGACACAGGCGGGATGCACGGAAAGGGACGGGGAGTTGGGACATAAGATATGCAGGCTTTTGGCCGTGTTGATACTGACAGCTGTGGTGGCAGTCTGCATCCCGATGACTGTGCCGCGGCTGATGGGGTATGAAGTGTATGTGGTAGTAAGCGGGAGCATGGAGCCTGCGATTCCCATTGGCAGCGCCCTCTATGTGGAGGCGGCAGCGCCGGAGGAAGTCGCGCCCGGGGACGTGATAGCCTTTTATGACGGGGGCGCTGTCATCACCCACCGGGTAGTGGAGAATCATATAGTGGAAGGGGAGTTTATCACCAAAGGGGATGCCAATGCAAAGAACGATATGACGCCGGTGCCCTATGGAGCCCTGATCGGACGGATGTCCCGGTCGGTTCCCTGCCTCGGAAATGTCATGGCTGTCTGTTCCGGGACGAATGGGAAGATATACCTGGCCTGCGGAGTAGCAGGCGCTGTAATGCTGCTGTGGGTGGGGAATTTGCTGGGAAACGTCAGGAACGGAAAGTTGAGAGGTTGATTGGCCTGTGGCCGGTCAGCCTCTTTGCAGTATATTGAGGAAGAGACATGAAAAAGTCGCAGATGATTGTGCTCTGCGACAAAAGTCAAAAAAATAGAATAGATTACTCAAATTATACAGGAGTTTCTCTTTTTTTGCAACTCAAAATTGGCCTTGACTGAAACGAGACTGCTGCGCCGGCAGTCACTTCCAGCAGTCAGCAGGTTTATCTGTTTCGCTTTCAGCTTATTATAAATGTATTCCATCGGCCGGGAACAGCCCAAAAACGCAGAGCACAATCATCTGCGTTTTTTGACTGCTTTCTTTATATGGAAACCGGGCACAAAGCGGAAAGTTCTCTGCGGGATGGGAAGAGGTGAATACAGATGGAAACGATTCGGACAGGATATAAAACAGGCCGGCTCACCGTGGAAGAGCCTACTGAGCAGCGCAAAGGAGGCTATGTGGTCTGGAGATGCCGCTGTGACTGCGGCGGAGAGATTCTTCTGGACACACGCTGCCTGAAGCGGGGTACCGTGACGGACTGCGGATGTGCAGCGAAAGTCCGTCCGGGCCAGTGCGACATATCAGGAAGACGGTTCGGGAAGCTGACTGCCATACAGCCTACAGAAGAACGGAGCGCCAGGGGCAGCGCTGTATGGCTGTGCCGTTGTGACTGCGGAAAGGAAGTACATGCGGAAGCAGGACAGCTTCTTTCCGGGAACCGGAAAAGCTGCGGGTGCTTAAGCCGTCCGCCTTTAAAGGATTTCGCGGGGAAACGGTTTGGGAAGCTGACCGTAACAGAATATGCCGGGAAAGAGGGCGGCATGCACAGATGGAAATGTGCCTGCGACTGCGGGGGAGAGACCGTTGTGGGACAGAGCCTGCTCCAGTCCGGCAAGACGAAAAGCTGCGGCTGTCTGCAGGCCGCCACGTACAAGGATAACAGGAAACTCGTCGAGGGGACGTCCGTTGCGGCACTTCTGGCCTCAAAGGACGGCAGGCTGATCAAGTCCAACAAGAGCGGCCACAACGGCGTCTATCTGGACAAAAGGCGCAATCTCTGGGTGGCACAGATTACGTTCCAGGGCAAGACGAAGTACCTGGGCGCTTATAAAAAACTGGAGCAGGCCGTGAAAGCCAGACAGACAGGCGAGGAAATCTACGACAGATTCCTGGAGCGGATAGAGGCGGACAGCGGAAATGACGGACGTTAAAAGAACCATACACTTCGGGATGCTTGGGGCATTTTCCTGCGGGAGCACAGAGGAAGAGAAGACGGGGAACAGCGCGCTGCTGGGGAAGATGGGGAAGAAAGCCCTTTCTTTCCTGCAGTATCTGATTGTGAACCACAGGAGGCATATCTCTTCGGAGGAACTAATCGAACAATTCTGGGCGGACAAAGGCAGCAATCCTTACAATGCACTGCGGAACATGCTGTTCAAAGTCAGGAACCTCCTAAAAGCCATGTTTCCGGATCAGGAGGCCATGCTCCTGACCCTTTCGGACTGCTATGCCTGGAACCCGGAAATCAGCCTGGAGCTGGATGCGGAACAGATGGAAACTTTCTGCCTGAAAGCGAAGCGGGCTGCCGGAGAAGAACAGTGCAGGCTGCTGGGGCAGGCCGTCTCCCTCTATAAAGGGGACTTCCTCTCCGGAAACGATGCCGACTGGGCGAGGAACCAGAGACAGTATTACCAGACCCTTTATCTGGATGCATGCAAGACGGTGCTCCCGCTTTACTATAAGAAAGAACAGTGGATGGAGGCCGTCAACGTCTGCAGCCAGGCCTACACGGTGGACTTCAGCATAGAAGACTTCACAGCCTACCAGATGCAGGCCCTCATCGCGCTGGGACAGCCGGAGCAGGCCGTTGAGAAATATGAGGCTTTCCGGGACAAAATGCTCCAGGAATATGACATGCCGCCCACAGAGCGCATCGAACAGCTCCATACATTGGCGGTGGGGCTCCATAAGACCGGCATGGACGATGAGGATATCTTCCGGCTGGTGTGTGAGGATGAGCAGGATTCCCACGCGTTCTTCTGCACCTTTTCCACATTCCAGAGCATCGTGGCTCTGGAACGGCGGCATATGGCCCGATCCGGACAGCCCTCTTCCCTGGTCATCATCAGCCTGGGCCGGGAGGCGGTGCCGACTACGGACGGCAGGAGGCTGGAAAAGATTCTGCTGGATAAACTCCGGACAGGGGACCCGATAGCCAGACTGGAGGCCGGTTCCTATATACTGATGCTGACAGGGGCCGACACAGAGAACGCCAGGCTGGTCATCAGCCGGATTGACAGCGCGTTCCACAGAACCTACCGGAATTCCGGGGCAAAACTCACCTACCGGGTAGCCGGTCTGGGCGGGAAAGAATCGTAGCCGAAAATGAAAGTTGTGTCAGTCCTTCCGCTAAAAATAACAGCCAGCTAACAGGGAACCGATAAAGTATGAACCGTAAACGACAAAAAAGGTGGGCGAAAGCATGATGCTTCAAGGGAGAATGATTCCCTGCCAGAGCCGCGAGGCGCTGGTCACGGTAATGTCTTACCGCAACGGTATCATGGATGGCTGTCTGCAGCATCCGCGGTTGGACAGAAAAGTAAATATTCAGAGCCTGTCGCAGCTGATGATGACTTTGAACAGCCTGCTGGATTTGGAGGATTGTCCCGGATGTCCGCTTCCGCTGGTCATGGCCGGGGGAGACAGCGGGGCCTGCATGGCGGTCTTCCGGATACAGATACTCTTCCGGGAACATTACACATGGCAGGGCAGGCTGATATGGCAGAATGAGGCACAGGAAGCCGTATTCCACAGTGCTCTTGAACTGATGCAGCTGATAGACGAGATTCTGGAGGATTGATTTTCCGGAAAAAGATTTATGTTGCGGAAAAGAGGGAATGGAAGCATATGAGACAGAGTGAGCTTCCGGAGCTCAGCCTGCTGGAGGCGGAGCTGGAGAGGGAACGATACAGGAAAAGATATGGGAATGTCCTCAAAAGCACGACTTTTTCCCTGGTGGTAGTAGCGGCCGTGGCGGTGCTGATTGCGGTGCTGCTGCTCCCGGTACTGCAGATCAGCGGTACATCCATGACAGATTCGCTGCAGGATGAAGACATTGTCGTGGCATTGAACAGTTCAGGATATGAGACGGGCGACATCATAGCTTTTTACTATAATAACAATATCCTCGTAAAAAGGGTCATAGCCGTGGCAGGCGACTGGGTGGACATCGATGGGGACGGAAACGTATATGTGAACGACGAACTGCTGGATGAACCTTATGTCACGGAGAAAGCCCTGGGGGACTGCAACATCACATTGCCCTATCAGGTGCCGGACGGGAGATGTTTCGTCATGGGGGATCACAGGGCCACCAGCATAGACAGCCGCAACACGGCGGTGGGATGTGTCAGCAATGAAATGGTGATCGGGAAAATATTGGTTCGGGTCTGGCCTGTGTCAGGATTCGGGCTGGTGAACTGATAGATATCGGCAGAAGGAAGGAGACGGCATTATGAAAGATTTTTTGTCACAGGCAGGAGAGCTCTTGAAAAAACGTAAACATTATAAGCGTCAGACGGCAGTTTTCCTGTGTCTGGCTGTGATAGTCGCTTTCGGTACAGTTACGACGCTGAAGCTGTATGGCCAGGCGATGACCCATAAGGCTGATGTGCTTGCGTGCAGCCATGAGGTGCATGAGCATACGGAAGACTGTTATGAGGAGAACGCGGAGGGCGGCCGGGAGATCATCTGCGGCTATGCGGACTACGTGATTCATACGCACAACGACAGCTGCTATGACGCGAAGGGCAGCCTGGCCTGCGTTCTGGGAGAGCATAAAGAGCATAAGCATACAGCGGAGTGCTATACGACAGAGAAAGTCCTGGTCTGCGGGGAAGAGAGGGAAAGCGGCAGCTCTGAATCCGTGGCGGATGCGGCGGTACAGGGCGGGGAGGGCATGGAAGAACCGGATGTGCCTGCAGAGCCGGAAGCATCTGAAGAACAGGATGCGTCCCGGCAGCAGAATGAAATTATCTGCGGAGAAGAAGTCCATAAGCATGTCGAAAGCTGTTATGAGAACGTACTGAGCTGCGGCCATGAGGAGCATGCCCATGATGAAAGCTGCATGCGCCATGAGCTTAACTGCGAAATGGCAGAGCATACCCACGAAGCAGGATGCTACGATGAGGCGGGAAATTTAGTGTGTGAATTGGGAGAGCATGCCCACGAAATCGGCTGTTATGATGCGGAAGGGAATCTTATCTGCGCGCAGGAGCATGAACATTTTTCCGGATGCTGCATCAATACTTACGAGTGCGGAAAAGAAAACCATATACACCAGGACGGATGCTGCGAAACAAACCTGGTCTGCGGAATGGAGGAGCATGAGCATGCGGAAGCCTGTATCGCACAGGCCGGGAAAGAGGCTGCAGCATCTGTGGAAGCAATTGCTGAACCGACAAATGCCGGAGAAGAGAACAGTGCGGCATCGGAAAGCCATGTCCATACAGATGCCTGCTATGAAGAAGTGACGACGCTGGCATGCGGGGAATGGGAGCTCCATACCCATGAGGACGGCTGCTATTATGAGGAATGTTTCGACAAAGACGGCAACCTGATTGAGGGCAGCAGGGTATCATGCGGACTGCTCCAGCTGGAGGAGCATACCCACACAGGCGACTGCTTCAAGACGGTGGAACTGACGCCGGAGGAAGTGGCTGCCCTGAACAATGGCGCGAAGCTGCATGTTCACGAGGACAGCTGTTACGATGCGGAAAGGAACCTGATCTGCGGCTATGATGTCACACATATCCATTCCGCGGAGTGCTATGGCGATGCGGGGAAACTAATCTGCAGCTATGCGGAAGAGGCGGAGAATGAGAAAACCTGTGAAGGCAGCGGATATTCGGTTAAAGTCACCTATCCGGATTCTGCCGGAATTCCGGAAAACGCGGAGCTGATTGTCCGGCAGATTACAAAGGAAAGCGACCCGGAGCGCTTTGAGCAGCGCCAGGCGGAAGCCAGGGAAGCGCTGGGAAATGAAAACAGCAGTATTCACGCGCTGTTTGATATCGGGTTCTATGTGGACGGCGAGGAGATTGAACCGGAGGATACGGTAAATGTTACCATCCAGCTTCTGGATGACAACGGACTTCCCGAAGGAACGCCCATGCAAATCGTACATTTTGCGGAAAGCGGAAACGAAGTGCTGGAAAGCGGCGATATAGACAGCGAGGGGAACGCAAACTTTGAGACGGACAGCTTTTCAGAATTTATGCTGGTAAGCGCCGCCGGAAATATCGCGGTAATTACGACGGATGGGACGGAAAGTGATGACGCGGACGGAAAACCGATCTGCGGAATGGAAGAGCACATCCACGGTGAGGAATGCAATGACGCGGATGGGGGACTGATTTGCGGAATGGAAGAGCATGCCCATGACGTGAACTGCCTGGAGGAGAAGGCGAGGGAAGAGGTAGAGAAAGTGAATCAGCTGATTGCCGGTCTGCCCTCCGAGGAAGAGATTGTGCAGAAGACGGCAGAGTATGAGGAGGCCGGGAAAGAAGCTTTCACGGAGTATACCATGGCTCTTCTGGTACAGATACAGGAGGCATACGGCGCCTATCTTGGATTGGATGAGACATTGCGGGAGTATGTGACAGGATCGGATTGTCTGTTGGCGCTTTGGGAAATGATGGAGGCAGCCTTATTGGACGAAGGCGATGGATTGAAAATGTTGCCGGCCTATGCAGCTTTTCTGCCTATAGGTATCCAGGGAGATAAGCCCGGCGGAATGGCTCTGGAACTCTTATATGGGGATGGGAAGAACCATGATGAGAAGCCTGCGCGTGAGGAAGATGAGAACGGAAAAAAGATTCATTACCTGGAGGGAGAAAAACCGAATTATACCAAAGATGGAATGCAGGGTTCATTGAAACTGAGTACCACAGGGATACTGGGGAATACCACCATTGACGAGATGACGATGTCCCTCTATGTCCCGAAAGCGTATATGGATATAGGGGAAACCTATATTCCTGAATTTCCCCAGGAACTGGCGCAGCATGACCCCTGCACAGTCGAAGAGGTGAACAGGGATGGGAAGGAGTATTATAGGATTTCCATTCAGTTTAAGAACTATACTCCTACGGGCGCCCTTACGATTCCCTTTAAAATGAAATTTAAAGTCGCTGAGGTTCCTGCGGATTATGAGCTGAAAATCTTCGCCACCCTTGAGCGCGGGGAAGGAGATGAGAAAAAGGAAGGCAAAACGGCGGAAAATACATACCGCCCGAAATACGACAAACCTGTCATAACGAAGTATGTCAATACGAATAAATTTGATAATATGCAGGAGAATTATACAAGAGTAACAGGTACGGTAAGTGAAGCCGGCGAAGTAGAAGCCGGCAAGTACGTCAGCTTCTGGTATAAGCTGGGCAATGCCCACTGGGGACTCAGGGCATACGATACGATTACCCTGACGGATACATTGCCGACATATGAAGATACAAGCGGCAATTTGCAATATGCGGTATTTGATCCGGATGCGAACCCGGAATGGACATATGACGCTGAGAAGCACACGGTAAGCCGCGTGTTCAAAGTGGATTTGGGATGGAATCCGGCGGAGTACGACAATAGGCTGATGCTGCAGATTGCGGATGCGGAGCTGAAACTGCGATTCCCAGGATGTAAGATTGACGAAGAGGATGACGAGGGGTTCCTGACGAAGAATTTGACGAACCATGTAGAGGCAGTGTGCGATCCGGTACGTCCGTCAGAGGGAGAGAGTTCGGATACATGTAATGATGACATTATTTTTACCCTGACCAGCCAAAAAGGAGCGGACGGATGGTTTGCGAAAGGTAATTCCGCGGATACCCTTATGGATACTCGCATTACCCGGTCAGCCGCATACAGGTGGTCATTGGGCTTTAAGAACCAATCATCATCGGAATTGGTCAATTTAGTCATAGGAGACGAGGAAATAGATGAGAGGCTGAAGTTCCACAGTATTATATTTAATAAAACTTTCATAGGGAATCTGGCTTATGTGGAAGCGGTTACCTATGAAAAGGAGACAGAAGAAAGTCAGACGGATATCTATGACCTGACAGAACCGGAGACAAAGGAGTATTTCAAAGATACAGGTTACAAATACAGTCCTTATGATGCTTTTACATGGACATTGACGCTGGATCCCGAAAAGGAATACAAAAGTATTAAAATTCATTTTGCAGAGGGCTTTAGCGTGCCGGTTGGCGGAGAGATACCAACTATATGGCCTTTCTCAACTTTCCGGAATCCTGACGAAGAACACTTTATAGAAAGTGAGGAAAACAATACTGAGAATACAAATGTTTACCGTAACAAAGCTTATATAGCTTATCAGGACAGCAGATATCAAAATCCGGGTGATACGTATTATTTCCTGTTCAGTGAAAATAAATTTAAGCTGATTGATAACAGGGAAAATCTCTGGATTGAAAAGGGTATGCTCACTAAAGATATGAACTATCCCTCTGTGAAAAAGGATGCGGACGGCAATCCGATAGTGGATGCGGACGGTAATCCGGTCTATGATTACAACAAGGATGGGACTTATAACTTTTGCATGCTCTATGTGAAAGGGGCCCTTGATGCAGACAAGGAATATAAGGATCTGCGCGTCATCGACCTTCTCCCGGAGGCCTTGGAGCCTTATCAGTATCCTATAGCTTATGGAACAGGATCGGAGTATATAAGGGAGACCGAGGTCATCGAGAATTACCATAACAGCGGAAGAACGGCGTTGATTTTTTATCTGAACGTGGATAAGGTGAGAGAGACGCTGGACGCATCGGACGGAGAAGGAAGCGCTTGGGTGGTCTTTACTCCTAAGGTGAGAGTGAAACCGGATGCTTCTCCCGGGACGTATTACAACGATGCCTATCTGCTGAGCGCCGATCTGGAAGATCCGCCAACAGGTCATGGTCAGACGGATGATATCTATAATCTGCAGGGGAAGGGAACGGACAAAAAGATTCGGTGGGACCGGGGTTCGGGTAACATCATAGCTCCTGCGGGAATTTATGCGGAGAAATTTATCGCAAAGGAGAATTCCAACGACTGGAAGAAGACGACTTTACGGTTTAAAGTGGGAGACTCATTCCAATATAAACTAAGCATGGTGAATACTACGGAGACGCCTCACTATAATCTGACCGTTTATGACGTGCTTCCCCGGATAGACGATAGAAGCATCAATAACCAGGTGGCAAGGGGATCGGAATTTACCGTGAATCTGAAAGGGCCGCTTACACCTCCAGGCGGATACCGGGTTTACTATACGACTTCTGAGAACGTGTATAGACAGGATATGGCAAGTCTGGTAAATGCTGATATATGGACGCAGAATATAACTGACTGGAGTACGGTCACCGCTTTCAAATTTGTGGCAGAAGGGAATACTGCCTTTTACACAGAGAAGATGGATTTCATTGTTCCGGTCAAGATAACGGATGTTCTGTCAGAAAGTTCGCTCAACATTTTGAATCAGAAAGCGGCGGAGGACAGAGATACTGGGACAGCGGTCTTTTTGGAGGCCACCAACAGTTTCGGATATTCCACAAAGAGCTATAATGGACAAAATGTGGAATCCAATTATGTGAAGGCGCAGATTTCCCTTGCCGGGTTCGTTGCCCGGAAGAAAGACGAATACGGTAAGATTCTGCCCGGAGCAGAATTCAGACTGGAGAGGCAGAAGGCAGCGGCATCAGAACCGTCAACCGGGGAAACAGGTTCTGAGGGCGGCAGCGCACAGACCCTGGAGAGCACTACCCAGACTCAGGAATGGGAAACGATAGAAAAAAATGTAACCTCCGATGCTGACGGCAAAGTTTCTTTCAAGAATTTAACCGTGGGAACTTACCGCCTGACCGAGACAAAGGCCCCTGACGGGTATAAGCTTTTGAAAGACCCTATTACGGTCACCATTACACTGGATGAAACAACGATGGAGTATACGGTCACGGCTATGGGTTTAACTGGCAGCGGAACCGGAAAAGATCCGTTTGTCATCGTTAATGAAGCTTTCTATGAGCTGCCGGAGACCGGAGGTGCCGGATCCAAATTATATACAATGGCAGGCGCTGCATGCCTTATGCTCGGCGCGGGCTTTCTGTATAAAAAGAAATTCAGAGAAAGGAGGGTGTAAGATTCTCTCTAATCTGAGAAAAGATCTGGATTTATGAGTTCAGAAACATGTAAGTTCAGGAACACTAAAATCGTTTCAATCAAGGAAAGCAATCAAAGGAGGGTAAGTAATGAAACGAATTAAGAGATTAGCTGGTATTTTACTGGCGATGGTCATGGTCCTTGGGATGACAATGACAACTTTTGCACAGACGGCAGCACTGAATCCGGCTGATGCTGACAACGCAAGCATCACAATTAAGAATCCGGCAAAGGGTGAGACATATAAGCTTCATAAGCTTTTCGATGCTACTGTCAGTGAAGGTGGTACCAATATTGCATATCAGGGCAAAGTTCATACAGGTCTCGAAGAATATTTTTCGGAGGATGCTAATGGTTATATTTCTCCTACTGACAAGATTGCCGTGAAAGATGCGGATGGGAAAGTCACAGGTACCCAAATGACAGCGGAGCTGCAGCAGGCTCTTGAAGCATGGGCAAATGGTAATACTGAAATTGCATCAGCGGTAAGCAATGGGGATGAGTCTCTTACATTTACCGGATTGCCATATGGTTATTATGTAGTTACGACCACTCATGAGTCAGATCCGGATGCGAACGGAGCTGCCAAAGCAGCGATTACGGTGACATCTACTCAGCCGAATGCGGATATCTATGATAAGAATGTTAATGAGCCTTCTGCAGACAAAACTGTTGAAAAAGAGTCTTATTCGATTGGTGATACAGTTAAGTATACAGGTATCTTTGATACAACCAACTATATCGGTGAGACAGGAGAAGATTCCAGGCAGGTTGTTGATTATGTGATTCAGGATACACTGCCGGAGTATTTGACAGATGTCAAGGTGACAAAGATTACAATCGGTGCAACTGATACTGATAAAGGAACTGTATTTGAGGGTGATGCTCTTAACAGTTTACAGTTCGGCGAGGTTACAGTTGGAGATACCAAATATGAAAAAGCAATTCTTATTCCATGGGCAGATTTGAATGGAACATCATACACAAACAAATATGCGCAGGGAGCAAAGCTTGTTATTGAGTACGAAGCCACACTGACTTCTGTGACGAATATCAATGCAGATGACACGAACACCATTTCTATCAGACCTATTGTAGTTGATGATAATTCAACTGAGAAGAAGCCCTGGAATGAAACATGGGAAGATAAGGCAGTAATCAAAACTTATGCGGCGGCTATCAAGAAAGTTGATGAAAATGGAGAGCCTCTTGCAGGTGCAGAGTTTACGATTAAAGGTTTAAGTGTAGAGGGTGAAAATGGTGTCTACACGGTAGTTTCTTATAACCCGGCAGCTGATGCTGAGGAAAGTGAAGCGCTTACTACAGATGCTGAAGGCAAACTCTATATCATTGGTCTTGCAAGCGATGTTAAATTGACTGTAACTGAGTTTAAGGCTCCTAATGGCTATAATAAGCTGACTGAGACGAAAGAACTTACTCCTCAGATTCTTGCAGAGGAGATATTCACTACTTCAGGTGAGAGACATTATGATGAGGATGGTAATCTGGTATCAGAGAGTACGGCTACTACAACTGCTAAAACGGTAGAAAAGAATCTTTCTGAGTTAGATGAGGCTGCGCTTGAGATTGTAAACCAGCAGGGTACGCTCCTCCCCTCCACCGGCGGCATCGGTACCACAATCTTCTACGTGGCAGGCGGCGTCCTGGTAATCGGCGCCGGCATCCTTCTGGTAGCCAAGAAGCGCATGGGTACACACAAGTAAAACTGCAGCAGGAACATACAAAAGATAAGTAAGAAATAACTTCCCGGGGACGGCGGATTCCGTCTCCGGTATGCCGCACGTAGGCTGACACCTTCCCGTGGTGTGCGGCGAGCAACGGAAAACAGGTGTGGACACACTCTGTGAACCGGCAAAGGTCAGCAGGCAGAAGAATCTGCCGGAATAATGCACAGTGGGGAAACCTATGAAGGATGAGAAAGCTGTGAAAAAGAGGGGGAAGAAAAAAAGAGGCCCTTCGATTTCAACAATCATTTTAATCGTTATACTGCTGACGGGCGTGGGAATCCTCCTGTATCCTTCCGTCAGCGACTGGTGGAATTCCATGCATGCCACCCAGGCGATTGCGGGCTATGTGACGGCAGTGGAGGACATGTCTGCCCGGGACAGGGAAGAGATATTGGAGGCCGCGAGAAAGTACAATGCATCGCTTGAGGACGGTGTGAATTTTGTCCTTTCTGATGAAGCGTATGCGGAATACGAAAAGCTTCTGGACATTACCGGAACCGGTATTATGGGCTATGTCCAGATATCTTCCATCGGTGTGAATCTGCCCATCTACCACAGCGTGGAGGAGTCAGTCCTGCAGATTGCAGTGGGGCATATCCCCGGTTCTTCTCTTCCGGTGGGAGGAGAGCGGACGCACAGCATCCTGTCAGGCCACAGGGGGCTGCCCAGTGCGAAGCTGTTTTCGGATTTGGATCAGATGGTGGAGGGGGACACTTTCACAATCAATATCATGGATCAGACCATTACCTATATGGTCGACCAGATACGTATCGTGCTGCCGGAGGAAACGGATGATTTGGCCATAGAGCCTGGAAAGGATTACTGTACTTTGGTCACCTGCACGCCTTACGGAGTGAATACCCACCGGATGCTGGTCCGGGGCAAGAGGATAGAGAACATTGCCGGTGAGGTGGTGGTAGTGGCGGAAGCGGTGCGGATTCCGAATTACATGGTGATACCGGCAGTGGGGATTCCGCTTTTGTTTGTCACGCTTACCGTGCTGTTGATTTTTGGCAGTATCGGAGGACGTAAGCCGACGAAGAGAGATATACTGGAGGAACTGCGGAGGACAGATCTGCCGGAGAATAAAGAGGAATGAATAAGACGTAATTAAGTAGAAGTCTGAGGTGAAGAAGGAGGAATTGCTCATGAAAAAAAGATGGATATATCTGCTGGCTGCGCTGACCCTTGTTGTCGGCATGTGTATTGCAGAGCCTCTGGCAGGTATGGCCGCGCCCCTTGAGGCAGATGGGGGAGGATTCGTAGCCGGAAGCTGTTCTCTGATTGTCCATCCGGAAGATCCGAACAAGGGGGAAGCGGACAGCTTCGGGGAAGACCTGGCAAAGGCCGGCGTGGTGGTGGATCTGTACCAGATTGCCAGGGCCGTCAAGGAGCCGGGATACGATACTTATTCTTATGAACTGTTGCCTGATTATAGCGGACTGGCGATTCCCGGGAACGCGACTGACGGAGAAGGAGCGGATTCGCCCGGGCAGCAGGCGTTGGACTGGGACGCGTTGGCGCAGCAGGCGGCGGGGATTGTCCTGAACGGGCAGGCGGCAATCGCACCGGCGGAGGGCAGCGGAGCTTTGGCAGGCAGCAGGATTTCCGGCCTTGATGCGGGCCTGTATCTGCTGGTGGCAAGGGGCGGCGATCTTACGGAGATTTCCGATTATAAGATAGAAATGGAACAGACAGACGCTGTGAGTCAGGAGGACGCCGTCAGGATTGCCACCATTGCACATTCGAGGCAGTATACTTACGCTTTCCTGCCTCAGCTGGTCTCCCTCCCTGCGAAACCGGCAGATGAGAATGGCGTGATCAGCACGGCAAATCCCGGAGACTGGGAATTTGACCTGACAGTGAACCTGAAGCCGGAGCAGATTTCCCGCTACGGTTCCCTGGAAATCGTCAAGACCCTTTCCCAGTACGAGACCATGGGCGGTGTGCAGGAGTCCGCTACCTTTGTCTTTGAGGTCACAGGGCGTCTGGGCGGGGAAACAGTCTACAGCAATGTGGAGAGCATCAATTTCACGTCGGCAGGGCAGCAGAGCGTGATTCTGGACAGGATTCCCGCCGGGGCGGAAGTCACTGTAAGGGAAGTGTACAGCGGTTCCAGCTATGAGCTGACAGTTCCCGGTGACCGGACGGCTACCATCGCGGCGGAGACGATAGTCTCCGTAGAATTTGAAAACGAATATGACGGCCGAAGGACCAACGGCCATGGAATCAAGAACCAGTTTGTATACGATGAGGAAAAGGGTACATGGGAGTGGTATTCCAGCCCGGCTCAGAACGCAGGCGGCAATCAGGGAGAGCCGAGACCGGCGGAGCGGAATGAAGAGTAAGATAGAAATAGGGGGTGAACGGATATGAAGAACAGAAGACATTACCCTGGAGTCCTTGCCCTGGCGGCCGTGGCTGTGGTGGCGTCCGCGGGAATCGGGACCACCTGGTCCTACTTTACGACTTACACGGAAGCCGCTGGCGGCTATACCATCCATCTGGGGGACAGGACGGAGATTACGGAGAGCTTCACTGAGTGGACGAAACATCTGACCATTGCCAATGAGCCGGATTCCCAGCCGGTGTACATCCGGGCAAAGGCGTTCTGCGGAAGCGATTATAAGATTACGCATTCCGGCGAGGGATGGACATTGAATGAAGCAGACGGATATTATTACTATAACAGCGCAGTGCCCGGAGGAGGGAAGACTTCTGAGCTGAGCCTGAAGATTGAGAACATTCCGGAGGATCCGGAGGACATGGAGCGCTTCAATGTGGTGGTGATATATGAGAGTACGCCTGTGAGGTATCATGAGGACGGAAGCGCCTTTACGGTAGAGGAGACGGATTGGGATGAAATCGTAGATACAGGCAGCACGGAGAGCACCGGCGGCACGGAAGGAGGGGGCGAGGCATGAAGAAGCAGAAGAAGCGGATGAAAGTGGTATCGCCAGTAATGACCCTGGGGCTGTTCGTCCTGGCTGTGGCCTTGCTGCTGGGCAGTTCCATCGGGGGCACCAGGGCTGCCCTTACCTATTATTCGGAGACATATACTTCCCGGATTCAGATGTATGACATCGGTGTCACTTTGCTGGAGAACGGCAAGGAGATATCCTGGCGCAACTACAGCAGCGCCGGGGACGGGACCTGGGAGGTGGGGCCTGGAGACCTTTTGAAAGAGATGCTTGCTGAGGGAGAGACATTGACTCTTGGGAAGAAGTACCAGGAGGATCTGAAAGTCCGCAATACAGGGACTATCAATGAGTATGTACGCGTCAGCATCTATAAGTACTGGCTGGATGAAAATGGCAAAAAGATTTGTGACCTCTCCCCGGACCTGATCCATCTGAACCTGGTGAATCTGGGGACAGACTGGATTGTGGACGAGAAAGCCAGCACGGAGGAGCGCACGGTTCTTTATTATAACAGGCTTCTGTACTCGGAGGGGCAGGGGCCCTCGGAGACGGCGCTCTTTGCGGATTCCCTGACCATTGATGACAGCATTGCCAAGAAAGTGTCTCAGGAGACAGAGGAAATAGGAAATTATACCACTATCACTACTACCTATGATTACGATGGGGTATCTTTCCGGGTAGAGGTAGAAGTGGACGCGGTGCAGGAACACAATGCGGAGGACGCGGTCTGGAGCGCATGGGGAAGAAGGGTAACGGTGAATGACGGTATCCTGAGCCTTGCGGATTAGGGAGGTGACAGGCATGAAGAATAAGAAGATTGGAACGTGGCTGCTGTCCGGCCTGATGTTCCTGGGGCTGGCGCTTCCGGTCCGGGCCGAGACGTTCTATGGGGACGACAGCTGGAACGTCACCTTTACATCCGGCAATGAGATGGTGAGCAGCTTCAATACAGCTGACATCAATGACGTAGTAGGCGGCATGCAGCCCGGAGACAATGTAATCATCACGCTGCAGCTGAAGAGCGAGAACGCCACGGCCACGGACTGGTACATGCAGAACGAGGTGCTGTACTCCCTGGAGGACAGGAGCGGCAACCGTGAGACCGGGGGAGGCGCCTATACTTATCGGCTCACGTATACGGATAAGGATGGGGAAGTGAATGTCCTGTTCGACAGCGACACTGTAGGCGGCGAGACCGTGGACGAGACCGTCGCGCAGATGGGGGAGGGCCTGAGAGGCGCCACCAATGCCCTGAAAGATTATTTCTATCTGGATACTATGTACATTGGGGAGGGCGGGAGCATCACCCTGGAGGTGGCGCTGGATGGCGAGACCCAGGGCAACCATTACCAGGACACTCTGGCGGATCTGCAGATGAATTTCGCGGTGGAGCTGAGGACTGACCTGCCGAATCAGCCAGATCAGCCCAATCCGGGGAATCCTCCGGAAAATGTGGACGACACCAGGCCGGACAGTCCCGCGAACCCGGGGAGGAGAACGGACATCGTAAGAACCAGCGATGAAAGTAAACTGCCCCTGTTCATGGCAATCAGCGGCATCACGGGAGCGGTCCTGCTGGTGTATTGCATCTACTGCTTCAGGGAACATAATAAGAGGAAAGAAGGAGGCGCGGAGAGATGAAGAGACTGAGATATGTTCTGCCTGCCCTGCTCGCAATGTGCCTGTTTTTCCAGACAGCCATTCCTGCCTCGGCAAAGGAGGAATACACCTACACCATTCGTTTCTTTGCCGGCCAGCAGGGAAGCTTCACCAGTGGGGAAGAGGTCATAATCATCGAGAACCGCCATTATGGGGAGCGGGTCAACTTCTACCAGAGCCTGGTCAGGCTGAACGACAACAGCAAGTATTATGTCAGGGGAATCAGGGAGAGCGGCAAGGACAACAGCGAGAGCACCCAGGCCTCCTCTTTCCTGGTGACAGGGGATCAGGACTATGTGATAGCCTACGGAATCCTGGGGGATGCCACATCCTATACCATCAATTATGTGGACAGCGAGGGAAATACCCTGGCCCCCAGCGAGACTTATTACGGAAACGTGGGCGATCAGCCGGTGGTCGCATATGTGTATATCGAGGGCTGGCAGCCCCGGGCCTACAATATGACCCAGACCCTGGAGAAAGATCCTGCGGAGAACGTGTTCACTTTCGTATACACCAGGATACCGGAACCCGCTGCACCCGCGCCTGAGCCTGTAGCGCCTCCCGCACCGGATGCGCCGGATGCAGAGGCGCCCGCAGATACCGGAATCGTCGTAATCCCTGCGCCAGCGGACGATGGCGGAGCGCCTGATGACGGCGGAGCCCCGGATGATGGCGGAGCGCCTGATGACGCTGAGGCCCCGGACGATGACGAAGGGGTGGATCTTCCCGATGAAGAACCGCCTTTGGGAGCGCCGGATGAAATAGTGAATCTGGATGAAGAAGAAATACCAACGAGTAACTTCCTGTCAGTTGCCGCTGATGCCAGGCTTCTGGGGATACCGGTTCCGGTGATTATCGTCCTGGTGCTCGGAGCTGTAGGAGCAGCGTGGTATTTCCTGATTATGAAGAAGAAAAAGAAAGAAGAGGAAACGAAATCATGATAGATGAAATAGAATCAATTTCACATCCCTCTAAGAGAAAGGGCAGGAAAGTATTTCCTGCCCTTTGCAGCATGCTCGGGACACTGATTCTGCTGGGGGTCATTGCGGCATTTCTGCCGCTGACAGTGCCGCGGCTGATGGGATATGGGATTTATGAGGTGGTAAGCGGCAGTATGGAGCCGGAGATTCCTGTGGGGAGCGTGATCTATGTGAAAGCGGCCCAGCCGGATACCGTGGAGGCAGGGGACATAATCGCGTTTTACAAGGACGAATCGGTCATCACCCACCGGGTGGAAGAGAACCGCTATGTGGAGGGGGAGTTCATCACCAAGGGGGACGCCAACAGGGAAGAGGATATGGAACCTGTGCCATATAACAGTGTTATAGGAAAAGTGGAGCGCCACATCCCGGCGCTGGGCATCGTCCTGACTCTCTTAGCCAGCAATACCGGGAAGCTCTATGCGGTGCTCCTGGCGGTATGCGGGGTCATGTTCCATATGCTGGCTGGAATCCTGAGGAATCGGGAGAGGGATTAGTTTTCCAGTATTTTTTCTACAGAGACACCGGTATTCGCCAGGTGTCTTTTTGTCGTCCGTATCCTTGACATCCCACAAATATAAATCAGTGAAAGGAACCGCGTCCCGAAGTACTGCCAATGATAAATGAAAATTCTAAAAAAAGAATGAAATCCCAATAAAGTACCCCATACCTATTGACAAATATAGAAAAATGAGATATTGTTAGTTCGCTAACAAAATAGTTAGTCCGCTAACAAAAATGGCGGCGGGATGTTTAAGAAAAGGAAGGAGCCTATGCAGGAAAGGAGTAGAATCACATTTTTAATGCGGGTCATCCACAACCAGATTAAGGTTGCCATCCACAAAAGCGCTCCCATGGATACCAGGAAAGGGCCGCCCACACAGCTCCAGGGCGGCATCCTGGGTTATCTGTACCACCACCGGGACCAGCCGGTCTATCAGAAGGACCTGGAAAAAGAGTTCCGCGTCTCCCGGGCCACGGCCACCAACACCCTCCAGGTCATGGAGCGCGAGGGGCTCATCGTGCGCAAGGCCCAGGACAGGGACGGAAGGTTAAAGAGGATTCAGATGACGGAGGATGCCTACCGCCACCACGAGCAGATTGAGGCCCATATGGACTGGATGGGAAACCAGCTGCTGTCAGGGATGTCCGATGACGAAGTAGCCGAGCTGTACCGGCTGCTGGGAATCATGATGAAGAATCTGGAGCGGCTGACGGCCGGACCGGGAGAATCCCCCGGAGAGGATGAAGCGGCGGAGGAGAAAACCCCGCCCCATGAATGAAAGAACGTGAAAGAATAAAAAGGATGAAAGGAAGTGCAGAAAATCATGTTAAAGACATTTGGGGCCCATATCAAGGAGTTCAAAAAGGATTCTGTCCTGACCCCGGTTTTCATGATCGGAGAAGTAATCATGGAGACCATCATCCCTCTGCTCATGGCGTCTATCATCGATGACGGCGTGACGGCGGGCAACATGAACCATATTTACTTAATCGGCGTACTGATGCTGTTCGCGGCGCTGCTCAGCCTCACTTTCGGCATCTGCGGCGGGCAGTTCGGCGCCCGCGCCTCTGCCGGCTTTGCCAGGAACCTGAGAAAGGCCATGTATGAGAACATACAGACTTTCAGCTTTTCCAATATCGACAAATTCAGTACCTCCGGCCTGGTGACCAGGCTGACCACGGATGTGACCAATATACAGAATGCGTACCAGATGATACTGCGGATGTGCATGCGGGCTCCGGCCAGCCTGATCTGTGCCATGGCCATGTCTTTCTTCATCAGCCCCAGGCTTGCCAGCATCTATCTGGTTGCCGTAATCCTGCTTGGCTGTGTGCTGGCCATTATCGTCAGCCAGGCCATGAAGCATTTCTCCCAGGCCTTTCCCAAGTATGACGCCCTGAACGAGAGCGTGCAGGAGAATGTCTCCGCAATCCGCGTGGTGAAGGCCTATGTGAGAGAGGATTACGAGAAAGAAAAATTCAGGAACGCCAGCAACAATATCTACAAGATATTCTGCAAGGCGGAGGGTATCGTGGTCTGGAACGGACCTGTGATGAACTTTACCGTATATGCCTGCATCCTGCTGATCAGCTGGACGGGAGCGCATATGATAGTACAGGATGCCCTGACCACAGGACAGCTCATGAGCATGCTGACCTACTGCATGAACATTTTGATGAGCCTGATGATGCTTTCCATGATTTTCGTCATGGTCACCATGTCTGCTGCCAGCGCCAGACGTATCTGCGAAGTGCTGAATGAAAAAGCGGATCTGGCCAACCCGGCAGAGCCTGTCCACGAAGTGAAAGACGGAAGCATCCTGTTCGACAAGGTATCTTTCAGCTATAAAAAGGACGCCAGGGAGCCTGTGCTGAAGGATGTGAACCTGGAAATCAAGTCCGGCGAGACCATCGGCATCATCGGCGGCACCGGAAGCGCCAAGTCCAGCCTGGTGAATCTGATCAGCAGGCTGTACGATGTGACGGAAGGACAGCTGCTGGTGGGCGGCGTGGACGTAAAGGATTACGATATGGAAGCGCTGCGCAATCAGGTAGCTGTGGTGCTGCAGAACAATGTGCTGTTCTCAGGCACCATATTGGAGAACCTGCGCTGGGGCAATAAGGAGGCCACGGAGGAGGAGTGCAGACATGCCTGCGAGCTGGCCTGCGCCGATGAGTTCGTCCAGAAGATGCCCGAGAAGTACAATACCTACATAGAGCAGGGCGGCACCAATGTGTCGGGCGGCCAGAAACAGAGGCTGTGCATCGCCAGGGCGCTTCTGAAGAAGCCGAAGATACTGATTCTGGACGATTCCACCAGCGCCGTGGACACGGCCACAGACGCCAAAATCAGGAAAGCTTTCGCGGAGTCTATCCCGGGCACCACGAAACTGATCATAGCTCAGAGAATTTCCAGCGTGGAACATGCGGACAAGATTATAGTCATGCATGACGGGCAGATAGACGGATTTGGATCCCATGAAGAGCTGCTTGCGAACAATGAAATCTATCGCGAGGTCTACGACGCGCAGATGAGCGGCAGCGGCGATTTCGATGAGAAAGTGAGTTGAGGAATAGGAGGTATGTGACAATGGCAGGAGAGAAACAGCAGACAAACCATGGTCCCGGCCCCGGAGGCCACGGGCCGGGCGGGCCGAGAGGGGGCAGAGGCCCCAGGCCCAGGATAGAGAATCCCGGAAAACTCTTTAAGCGTGTCATGGGTTATACTTTAAAGGATTATGCCGCAGGCTGGGTAGTGGTAGTAATCTGTATTTTTGTGAGCGTGTACTCCAGTCTCCAGGGGACCATGTTCATGCGGACTTTGATCGACTCTTACATTATGCCGCTGATTGGCAGGGAAAATCCTGATTTTGCTCCCTTGATGGGCGCTATCAGCAAGGTGGCCTGTTTCTACGCTTTGGGCGTGCTGGCTTCCTTTACCCAGTCCAAAGTGCTGATCTATGTCGGACAGGGAACGCTGCGCAATATCAGGAACGACATGTTTGAGAGGATGGAATCTCTTCCTGTCAAATATTTCGATACCCATGCCCATGGCGACATCATGTCCATGTACACCAATGATATCGACACCCTGCGCCAGATGATCAGCCAGAGCATTCCTCAGATGATCAACAGCGCCATCACGGTGGTGAGCGTGTTCGTGTGCATGCTGGTGCTGGATATCCCGTTGACGCTGGTGACGCTTCTGATGGTGGGAATCATGCTTGTGGCCACCAAGAAAATCGGCAGCCTGAGCAGCCGGTACTTCATGGCCCAGCAGAAAGCAATCGGCAGCCTGAACGGCTGTATCGAGGAGACCATGACGGGACAGAAAGTGGTCAAGGTATTCTGTCATGAGCAGGAGAGCCTGGATCAGTTCAACGAACTGAATGACCAGCTGTTCGAGAGCGCCTATCAGGCCAACCGTTTCGCCAATATCATGGGTCCTGTGAACGCCCAGCTGGGCAACTTAAGCTATGTGGTCTGCGCCGTGGTGGGCGGTATTTTGGCCATCACAGGGGTCTCGGGACTGACGCTGGGCGGACTTGCCAGCTTCTTAAATTTTAATAAGTCTTTCAACATGCCTATCAACCAGGTGAGCATGCAGTTCAACAGCATCATCATGGCTCTGGCCGGCGCGGACAGAATCTTCAAGCTCATGGACGAGAAGCCAGAGGTGGACGAGGGCTATGTGGAACTGGTGAACGCGGTGCGCGGAGCAGACGGAGAGCTGACGGAAAGCAGGGAGCGCACAGGGCTATGGGCCTGGAAGCATTATCACAAGGCCGACGATACCACCACCTATGTGGAACTGAAAGGGGACGTGGTCTTCGACCATGTGGACTTCGGCTACAATGATGACAAGATGATTCTGCATGATATCGAACTGTACGCGAAGCCGGGCCAGAAGATCGCCTTCGTAGGCGCCACCGGCGCAGGCAAGACCACCATCACCAACCTGATCAACCGGTTCTACGATATTCAGGATGGAAAGATACGGTATGACGCCATCAACGTGAACAAGATTAAAAAGGCGGATCTGAGGCGTTCTTTAGGCATAGTGCTTCAGGATACCCATCTGTTCACCGGCACCGTCATGGAGAACATCCGCTACGGCAAGATGGACGCCACGGACTCGGAGGTGAAGAAAGCCGCCGTGCTGGCCAACGCCCACGGATTCATCCAGCGTCTGCCGGACGGCTATGACACCATGCTCCATGGAGACGGCGCCAACTTAAGCCAGGGCCAGAGGCAGCTGCTTGCCATCGCCAGGGCGGCCATCGCGGATCCCCCGGTATTGATTCTGGACGAGGCCACCAGCTCCATCGACACCAGGACTGAGAAACTGGTACAGAAAGGCATGGACGCGCTGATGAACGGCCGGACGAATTTCGTCATCGCCCACAGGCTGTCCACTGTAAAGAACAGCGACTGCATCATCGTGCTGGAGCAGGGACGTATCATAGAGAAAGGCACCCACGACGAACTGATCGAGCAGAAAGGCAAGTATTATCAGCTGTATACCGGGAATGCGGTCAGCTGACAAAATAGTTCTTGCCTTTCACGGAAAATAGTATTATAATTACCCTGTAACTGAAAGAAAATTCTTCGGGGGCGGGTGACTCCTGCGGTTCTTATTTCCGCAGATGAGAATTCCCTACTGGCGGTACAGTCCGCGACCCGGGGCGGGATCAGCGCAAGCGGGACCTGCCACGGCTGACTCGGTGAAACTCCGGGACCAACAGTAAAGTCTGGATGAAAGAAGAGTGATCCATTGCAGGATATAGGGCAGACGCGCGTCCTGGCGGCCGCAGGGAAGTGTCTGTTGTCTGTCCCGGGATTGGATGATGCGTGGAAATCAGCCCCGAATCTTTTTGATTCGGGGCTTTTTGTACGTTCAGAAGAATTTTCCTTATGAAGTAAACTGGAATTAGGAGGAAAATGTGATGAATGATCTGTTTAAAAGCGTGGCGGAAAACGCCCTGTATGTCCTGAGTTTTCTGGCAATTATTGTAGCGGTGTTCGCAGTGGCGGTGCTGCTGGAAAAGGCGGCGCGTAAAAAGAATGATGTGAGAGAACCGATTCTTGGCACCAGAAAAATGGCCATGATCGGCATGTTCTCCGCTATCGCCATGATTCTGCATCTGTTCGACTTTCCGCTGCCTTTCGCTCCCGCTTTCTATAAGCTGGACTTCAGTGAGCTGCCTATTTTAGTGGGCACATTCGCTTTCGGCCCGGCAGCCGGCGTCACCATGGAATTCATCAAGATACTGCTGAAGCTGTTCGTCAAGGGCACATCCACAGCCTTCGTGGGGGATCTGGCCAATTTCGTGATAGGCTGCAGCTTTATCCTGCCCGCCTCTGTCATCTATGCTTTCCGCAAGGACAAGAAGACGGCAATTGCAGCCTGCATCATCGGAACAGCCATCCTGACTGTGTTCGGCACCGCTTTCAACGCGGTATATCTGCTCCCGGCGTTCTCCAGGCTGTACGGCATGCCGCTTGACCAGCTGCTGGCAATGGGGAGCGCGGTGAATCCCAGGGTGAAAGAAGGCAGCATCATCAGCTTTGTCGTCGCCTGCGTGGCGCCGTTGAATTTGATTAAGGGAGCCAGCGTGTCCATAGTGACTTTGCTGATTTACAAGCCTCTGAGCCCTATCATTAAGACAGGGCACAGGGCATAACGGGCAAGCCCGGTTTTGGTTCTTGCATTTTTCTTCTGCATAGAGTAAAATAAATATGTTTTACAGACAGAGACTGGGACGTGATTTCGTCAGAGGAGAGCCATGCTTGAATTAACCGTAAAGATAGAAGCAGGAGATTTATACGACTATATGCTGCGTCATTCCTACAACAGCCCGGCGGGAATCGTGGGGAGCGCTTTCGGAGCGATTTTGATTTTATTCGCGCTGGCCACGAAACAGTGGATTTTCATCATCCTGGGGCTGGTCATGCTGCTGTATCTGCCCTGGACCCTGTTCTTGAAGAGCAGGACCCAGATTTTGAGCAATCCTGCCTTTCAGGAGCCGCTCCGCTACACGCTGGACGACGAGGGGCTCTGCGTTTCCGCAGGGGACCAGCAGGAGAAACTGGCCTGGGAATATATGCATAAGGCGGTATCTACCAGCCGGAGCATCATTCTCTATACCTCCCCGGTCAATGGAACCATCTTCCCCAAGCGGCAGCTGGGAGATAAGCAGGCGGCGGTGGTGGAGATGATTTCCACCCACATGCCTCCCGGGAAAGTGAAGATACGGGCATAGCCTGCTGGAAAGCGGCTGCGGGCAGGATGCCCGAAGTGCATGAATGGTCTGTGCCGCTGAAGCGGCATGACAGAAAGCGTGAAAATGGCATGGAGAATATAACTGCCCGGGAGATTCAGGCAAAACTGAATATCGGAGAAGCCGTCGTATGGGAATCCGAATCCCCGGAGGATACGGCTGCCCTTGGGACGCTTCTGGGCGGGGCGGCTGTCCCGGGGCAGGTCTATACCCTGACGGGAGATTTGGGCGTGGGCAAGACCGTGTTCACCCAGGGCTTTGCCAAAGGCCTGGGAGTCAAAGGGCATGTGAACAGCCCTACCTTTACGATATTGCAAATATATGAAGACGGCAGACTGCCTTTCTACCATTTCGATGTCTACCGCATCGCGGATGTGGAGGAAATGGAGGAGATAGGCTGCGAGGACTGCTTTTATGGGACAGGAGTCTGTCTGATAGAGTGGGCGAACCTGATAGAAGAGATATTGCCGGAGAATTCCGTGCAGGTGACGATAGAAAAGGAGCCGGAGAAAGGCTTTGACTATCGCCGGATTAGTGTGAAAAGATTTTCTAAGCGGTCCAAGTACGCCCGCTAAGAAAATCTAAGTTTCACACAGAAGAATGCCCAAAGTGCGGGCATTCTTCCAGGTTATGTATGATTGGCAGGCATAGGGGAGAGGAAGAAATGAAGATATTAGGTATGGACAGTTCCGGCCTGGTGGCCAGCGTGGCAATCGTGGAGGATGAGGCGCTGGTGGCGGAATACACTACAAATTATAAGAAGACACACTCCCAGACCCTCCTGCCCATGCTGGATGAGCTGCGGAATATGACAGAACTGGACCTGGATACCATCGATGCCATCGCCATCGCTTCCGGGCCTGGTTCCTTCACAGGGCTGCGGATCGGATCGGCTACCGCAAAAGGGCTGGGCCTTGCCCTGGGAAAGCCTCTGGTAGAAGTGCCTACGCTGGAGGGGCTGGCCTGGAACCTCTGGGGGAGCGAACGGATCGTATGCCCCCTGATGGACGCCCGGAGAAACCAGGTATATGCCGCGGCATATGAATTCCTGCCGGAGAGAGAGGGCTTTGCGCTGAATACGGTGATTCCCCGGAAACCCGTGGACATTGGAGATCTGCTGGCAGAGCTGACGCTGCTTGGCAGGTCTGTGGTTTTCCTGGGGGACGGCGTACCTGTCTACAGAGAGGCTATCCGGGAGAAATGCGGCGTGCCCTGCGCTCTGGCGCCTGCGGGCAGCAACAGACAGCGGGCGGCATCCATAGCGTCGCTGGGGGCAGTGTATTACAGGCAGGGAAAAATCGTCACAGCCGCGGAGCATCGTCCGGAATATCTGCGGAAAAGTCAGGCAGAACAGGAATCTGAGCGCAGACAGTGTTCATAAATCGGAAATTTATGCCGAAATATACTGCAGACCGCCGGAATTTACAATAGAAAAATGAGCAAAGGTATCTTGCCGGAGGTCTGCAGTCGGAATTCGCGGCAGGTTTTACCGGAGCATAGTATAATAGTGGAGTATGCATGCGGATTGAGATAAGGGAATTGCAGGAGGACGACATAGAGGCTCTGGCGGAGATTGAAGCGCGGACATTTTCCATGCCCTGGTCTGCCGGGGCGTTCAGAGAGCTTCTGAAGAACCCGCATTGCTTTTATTTTGTGGCGCTGGCGGACGGTGAAATCGCAGGAGGCGCAGGATATACCGCCCTCTGCGGCGAAGCCAACATAGACAATGTGGTGGTGGCAGAAAAATACAGGAACTGCGGCATAGGTCAGGCCCTGCTGCGGGAGCTGATTGCCGCAGGCGAGGCAGCGGGGCTTGCGGCCTTTACGCTGGAGGTCCGGGTGAGCAATGAGGCCGCCATCCATATTTATGAAAAAACCGGGTTTCATTCAGAGGGCATCCGTCCCGGATTTTATGAAAAACCCAGAGAAGATGCTATGATTATGTGGCGCAGAAATGATTGAACTGACAGCAATTACCACACGTATTTATGTATATTTTTAGTATAATGGTTACAGATTCATCGGACAGAGTGCGGGGAATGCGTAAAGCCTTTGACGGACGAATCTGGTGGCGATTATCGTTGGGCTGTATGCGAAGGGAGAAGAAAGTATGCGTAGATACGAGGATGGACAGAAAAAGCTGATAAAAGCAGTATGCAATAAATGCGGCAGGACGCTGCAGGTGGAAAACGGATTGTTAAAGGAATTTTGTTTTTCAGCAGATGCCATGTTCGGATACTTCAGCCGAAGGGACGGCGTCGCGCAGCACTTTGATCTGTGCGAGGACTGCTATGACGAATGGACGGCACAGTTTGCCGTGGCTCCGGAGGAGACGGAAGAACTGGAGCTTTTATAAAAAATTAAGAGAAGGAATCTTTGAGATGCTGGATGTAAGTCTGCTGGGAACAGGAGGGATGATGCCGCTGCCCTATCGGTGGCTCACCTCCCTGATGCTTCGGTACAATGGAAAAAGCATATTGATCGACTGCGGGGAAGGGACACAGATTGCCCTGCGGGAAAAGGGCTGGAGCCCCAACCCCGTCGACATTATCTGCTTCACGCATTATCATGCGGATCATATCAGCGGTCTGCCGGGAATGCTGTTGACCATGGGGAATGCCGAGCGCCGGGAGCCGCTGCTTTTGATAGGACCAAGGGGGTTGACCAAAGTAGTCAATTCCCTGCGCACCATTGCGCCGGAACTCCCTTTTGAGATAAGGTTTCAGGAGATAGCCGAGGAGGAGCAGACATTTTCTTTTGAAGGATTTCAGCTGAAAGCATTCAAAGTGAACCATAGCGTGACCTGCTATGGATACAGCATGACAGTGGCCAGGGGAGGACGCTTCGACAGGGAGCGGGCGCTGGAGCAGCAGATTCCCATGAAGTTCTGGAGCAGGCTGCAGAAGGGCGAGGTCATCGAGCAGGACGGCAGAGCCTATACGCCCGATATGGTGATAGGGGCGCCGCGCAAGGGATTGAAAGTGACTTATTGTACGGACACCAGGCCGGTGGATTCTATCGCCGCAAATGGGGCCGGCTCTGATTTATTGATTCTGGAGGGGATGTACGGAGAGCCTGAGAAGCTGGCCAAGGCCAAAGAGAACAGGCATATGACCATGTATGAGGCCGCCAGGGTGGCAAAGGCGGCGGAAGCCGGGGAGCTTTGGCTGACGCATTACAGTCCTTCCCTGATGCACCCGGAGGCCTATCTGGGCGAAGTGAGGAAGATTTTTCCGAACACGGTGGCGGCTAAGGACGGCAGGACTGTGGAATTGAATTTTGACGAGGAGTGATGTCATGAAAAAATCTACTACGAGAATGATGCTTTTTTTCCTGGTGGTGATCGTGGGAGTGGTGGGCTATTTTGCCTATCTGTCAGGGAGGTCCAGAGATGCGTCCAAGGAGGCGGCCATGACGGCGGCCCAGCTGGTCTTAAGCCGTGACCTGGAGAACAATTATCCCCCTACGGTCAAGGAAGTGATGAAGTATTACGTGGATATCCAGAAATGTCTCTACGCGGAGGAATGCGCCGAAGAGGAGGTGGAGCAGCTGGGCATGAAGGCCAGAGCGCTTTACGACGACGAACTGCTGGCTGCCAATGACGTTACGGGGCATCTGCTTCAGCTCAAGGCCGAGATTACCTCTTTCCAGGAGGACAGCAGGAAAATTACGGCGGCGTCCGTGGCCTCCAGCGCAAACGTGGATACTTTCACGGAGGACGGATTTGAATTCGCGAGGATTCACTGTACATACACTGTCCTGGCCGATGGCCAGAGCAATCTGGTGGACATGGTATATCTGCTGCGCCGGGACGAGAACAGGAGATGGAAAATCTACGGCTGGGATCTGGCCCAGAATGTGAATCCTGCGTATTGACAGGAGAATGCCCAGGGCGCGAATAGACAGAGTGCAGTGGGAAATAGAGATGAAAGCCGTCTGTGCGGCGGAATGAGAGAAAATTTGGAACGACAATATGAAGGGGATGTCCTGATACTTGCTGTCGAGACGTCCTGTGACGAGACAGCAGCTTCCGTGGTAAAAAACGGCAGGGAGGTGCTGTCGAATGTTATTTTTACCCAGATTGCGCTGCATACACAGTATGGGGGCGTAGTCCCGGAAATCGCATCCAGAAAACATATCGAGAAGATCAATCAGGTCATAGAGGAGGCCCTTGCCCGGGCGCGGGTGACATTACGGGACATCACAGCCGTTGCCGTCACCTATGGACCGGGACTGGTAGGGGCCCTTCTGGTGGGGGTATCGGCGGCAAAGGCCATCAGCTTCGCGGCCGGGATACCTTTGGTGGGGGTCCACCATATCAACGGCCATATCAGCGCCAATTATATCGAGCACAAAGAGCTGGAACCGCCCTTTATCTGCCTGGTGGCCTCCGGCGGGCATTCCCATCTGGTGGCGGTGAAGGACTATGGCGTATATGAAATCATCGGCATGACGAGGGATGATGCCGCAGGGGAGGCTTTTGACAAAGTAGCCCGGGCTATCGGATTGGGATATCCCGGGGGGCCGAAAATCGACAAGATTTCCAAAGAGGGCAATCCTGACGCCATTCCCTTTCCCAGGGCAAAGGTGGCGGAGCATGAGTACGACTTCAGCTTCAGCGGCCTGAAATCCGCGGTGCTTAATTACCTGAATTCCTGCCAGATGAAAGGGGAGCCCTTTTGCCAGGCGGACGTGGCGGCCTCTTTTCAGAAAGCAGTCATAGACGTACTGGTGGAGCATTCCCTGCACGCAGTGCGGCAATTCGGCTATGACAGATTCGCCATTGCGGGAGGCGTGGCGGCGAATTCCTCTCTGCGGGCAGCTTTTGAGACAGAGTGCGGCAAGAGAGGGGTCACATTCTATTGTCCGTCCCCTGTTCTCTGCACGGACAATGCCGCCATGATAGGCGCGGCGGGATATTATGAATTCCGCAAGGGAGTCCGAAGCGGCTATGACCTGAACGCTGTGCCCAACCTGGGACTGTAGATTTAGAAAACGGCAGATTTATTACTATAAAAGTCCCTATGCCATTCTAGCACCGCGAGTGTTTTTGCGCTTCCTATGCGCAAAAACGGAGACAGCTGTGCGCCAAAATGAGCTTCTCTTGCTCATTTTGTGTGCATCACCTAAACCCTCAGACTTTCAGGTAAGGTGGTGCGGCTGGCTGCATGGGAGTTTAGGAAGAGGGAACCGCCTATGTGTAGAAAAAGATGCACCGCCATTGTGCTGGCGGCTGGCAGCGGCAGGAGAATGCGAAGCGCAACGGCGAAGCAGTTCATGCTGCTGGGAGGCAGGCCTGTGCTCTGGCATTCCCTGCAGGCAGTGGAGCAATCAGCAATAATAGACGACTGCATCGTAGTGACGGGAGAAAGCGATATTCCTTATGTGCAGCGGGAAATCGTAGACAGATATGCTTTCCGCAAGGTGGCCGCCGTTGTGGCCGGAGGGGAAGAGCGCTATGAATCCGTCTATCACGCGCTGTGCTTCATGGCAGACGGGCATATGACAGTGCCGAACCGCGACGGATATGTATTCATCCATGACGGGGCAAGGCCTTTTCTCACGGAGGAAATCCTGGAGCGCACCTATCAGGGGGTGTGCCGGCATCGTGCCTGCGTGGCAGGCATGCCGGTAAAGGATACCATTAAGATTGCGGACAGGGAAGGCTTTGTGGCGCAGACGCCGGACCGCAGCCTTGTGTGGGCAGTGCAGACGCCCCAGGTGTTTGAGACATCGCTGATTACGGAGGCGTACAGAAAGCTTTTTGAGCGGCTGGCGGCTTCGGGAAACGGATTTGCGGTCACTGATGACGCCATGGTACTGGAAACAATGCTCAAGATTCCGGTGAAGCTGGTAGAGGCATCCTATGGAAACATCAAGATAACGACGCCGGAGGATATCAGAACGGCCGAAAGCATCCTGTCGGCGCTCTGAGGGCATGTCATAGACAGTCATAAAGACGTATAAAGTCCCGCGCCCGATCGGAAAATGCCTGAGGGTGGGAGGGGTGACGCCTATCAAATGCAGGGCAGAGTGCCGGGATAGAGAAGAACATTCAAAGGCTTAAAATGGGCGAAAAAAAGTAAGTGGAAAAAAATGAAAAAAATTTCAAAAAAGATGTTGACAGAAATCAATCTTTTTGGTAGAATGAATTTCGCCGTTGAGATAGCGGCTCGCTTGGAGAGATATCGAAGTGGTCATAACGAGGCGGTCTTGAAAACCGTTTGTCCGCAAGGGCGCGTGGGTTCGAATCCCACTCTCTCCGCTGGGGGACAGGCGCAGATATTTGCAAGAGCGTTCCCGATAATGAGATATAGTAAAAGATTCTGCTCACTTGGAGAAGTACCCAAGAGGCCGAAGGGACACCCCTGGAAAGGGTGCAGGTCGTTAATAGCGGCGCGAGGGTTCAAATCCCTCCTTCTCCGTTGGCGGTAGCGAAATAAATACCGCACAGCACCTTGACAAACGAACAGCAATGCAACCCTGAAGATTCCGGAGACCATCCGCAAGGATGGAGGAAATTCAGAGA